>NZ_JBDYCV010000078.1:0-19570 GCF_040495915.1 Shigella sp. FJ200513
CTTCGCCGCGCTCAGGGATCCGCTCTCCAGGGCTTACTACACCCGCAAAATGAGTCAGGGAAAACGACACAATCAGGCGCTTATCGCCCTGGCGAGACGACGCTGCGACGTTCTGTTCGCCATGATGCGCGACGGGACTTTTTATACCCCGCAGGGGTCATAACATGCTTGACAACTTAATAGAGGCACGTTACCTTGAAGCGCTGATCAATTATGAAGATCGCTGGTTCTGGAAGCATCCGGGGGTTAATCCATTCTCGGTGGCGCGCGCAGCATGGCAAGATCTCACTTCGGGACGGGTTATTTCCGGTGGCAGCACGCTCACTATGCAGGTTGCTCGTCTGCTTGATCCTCACCCCAAAACATTTGGTGGCAAAATTCTCCAGCTCTGGCGCGCGTTGCAACTGGAGTGGCATTTGTCTAAGCGTGAAATTCTGATCTTGTATCTTAACCGCGCTCCGTTTGGCGGTACGTTGCAGGGGATCGGTGCGGCAAGTTGGGCTTATCTCGGAAAATCGCCTGCGAATTTAAGCTATTCCGAGGCGGCAATGCTGGCGGTGTTACCGCAAGTGCCCAGCCGACTGCGCCCGGATCGTTGGCCGGAGCGTGCCGAAGCCGCGCGTAATAAAGTGCTCGAACGGATGGCTGCGCAAGGTGTGTGGTCCCGTGAGCAGGTAAAAGAGTCAAGGGAAGAACCCATCTGGCTGGCACCCCGACAAATGCCGCAACTGGCACCGCTGTTTTCGCGCATGATGCTCGGTAAAAGCAAAAGCGACAAAATCGTTACTACGCTGGATGCCGGTCTTCAACGACGTCTGGAAGAACTGGCGCAAAACTGGAAAGGGCGGTTGCCACCGCGCAGCTCACTGGCGATGATCGTGGTTAATCATACCGATATGCGTGTTCGCGGCTGGGTGGGATCGGTTGATCTCAACGATGATTCACGCTTTGGTCATGTTGATATGGTCAATGCGATCCGATCGCCAGGATCGGTGCTCAAACCGTTTGTTTATGGTCTGGCGCTGGATGAAGGCTTGATCCACCCGGCATCACTGCTGCAAGACGTCCCCCGGCGCACCGGTGATTATCGACCAGGTAACTTTGATAGCGGTTTTCATGGCCCGATCAACATGAGCGAGGCGCTGGTGCGCTCGCTGAACTTACCTGCTGTGCAGGTGCTGGAAGCCTATGGACCGAAACGGTTTGCGGCAAAGTTACGCAATGTTGGATTGCCGTTATATTTGCCCAACGGCGCTGCGCCGAATCTTTCACTCATTCTCGGCGGCGCTGGTGCAAAACTGGAAGATATGGCGGCAGCGTATACCGCGTTTGCTCGCCACGGCAAGGCAGGCAAATTGCGCTTACAGCCTGACGATCCGCTGCTTGAACGGCCTTTAATGTCGTCGGGGGCGGCGTGGATCATTCGCCGGATTATGGCTGATGAAGCGCAACCCTTGCCGGATAGTGCCTTGCCGCGCGTCGCCCCACTGGCATGGAAAACGGGCACCAGCTATGGCTATCGTGACGCCTGGGCGATTGGGGTTAACGCTCGCTATGTCATTGGGATCTGGACTGGCAGACCTGACGGCACGCCCGTTGTTGGTCAGTTTGGCTTTGCCAGTGCCGTACCATTGTTGAATCAGGTCAATAATATCTTACTGTCGCGCAGTGCGAATCTGCCGGAAGACCCGCGCCCGAACTCAGTCACTCGTGGCGTTATCTGCTGGCCGGGCGGACAGTCTTTGCCGGAAGGTGACGGTAACTGTCGCCGCCGCCTGGCAACCTGGCTGCTGGATGGCAGCCAGCCGCCAACGCTGTTACTGTCAGAGCAGGAAGGGATTAATGGCATTCGCTTCCCCATCTGGCTGGATGACAAAGGGCAGCGCGTCGCCGCTGACTGCCCGCAGGCGAAGCAAGAAATGGTAAATGTCTGGCCGCTACCGCTGGAACCCTGGCTGCCCGCATCAGAACGTCGCGCTGTGCGCTTACCACCGGCCTCGACAATTTGCCCGCCATACGGTCACGATGCCCAGCTCCCTCTGCAGCTGACAGGCGTTCGCGATGGCGCGATTATTAAACGTTTACCGGGCGCAGCGGAAGCGACTTTGCCGTTGCAATCAAGTGGAGGGGCAGGTGAACGCTGGTGGTTTCTGAATGGCGAACCGTTAACTGAACGCGGGCGCAACGTGACCCTGCATTTGACGGATAAAGGTGATTATCAATTGCTGGTGATGGATGATGTGGGGCAAATCGCGACAGTGAAATTTGTCATGCAATAGTCTGTTTTGTCCCTGATTGTTGCTAAAACTCATTTTATTTTAAAAAAAATGTTACCTTCATCAATAGTCAACGGCCCTGTTGCTCATTATAATCCGCGCCATCTCGTACGCTGGTACAGACAACAACAGAACAATTTACAGAGGTAAAAATGGCTATTGAACGTACTTTTTCCATCATCAAACCGAACGCGGTAGCAAAAAACGTCATTGGTAATATCTTTGCGCGCTTTGAAGCTGCAGGGTTCAAAATTGTCGGCACCAAAATGCTGCATCTGACCGTTGAACAGGCACGTGGCTTTTATGCTGAACACGATGGAAAACCGTTCTTTGATGGTCTGGTTGAATTCATGACCTCTGGCCCGATCGTGGTTTCCGTGCTGGAAGGTGAAAACGCCGTTCAGCGTCACCGCGATCTGCTGGGCGCGACCAATCCGGCAAACGCACTGGCTGGTACTCTGCGCGCTGATTACGCTGACAGCCTGACCGAAAACGGTACCCACGGTTCTGATTCCGTCGAATCTGCCGCTCGCGAAATCGCTTATTTCTTCGGCGAAGGCGAAGTGTGCCCGCGCACCCGTTAATAATTTCGTAAATGCCGCGTGCAAACGTGGCATCCGTGCGCCAGAATTTGTACAATGCAGCGCCCCCGGACGAGCAGCCGCTCACCGGGGCGTTTCTTTTTTCAACCCTCCAGGGGCCATAACGTGTAATAACGAGGCCGGAATAGCATATGTCTGAACAATTAGTCACACCTGAAAACGTCACCACGAAAGATGGAAAAATCAACCTGCTGGATCTCAACCGTCAGCAGATGCGGGAGTTTTTTAAAGATTTAGGTGAAAAAACCTTCCGCGCCGATCAGGTGATGAAGTGGATGTATCACTATTGCTGCGACAACTTTGATGAGATGACCGACATCAACAAAGTGTTGCGCGGCAAACTGAAAGAGGTGGCGGAAATCCGCGCACCGGAAGTGGTTGAAGAACAGCGTTCATCCGACGGCACCATTAAATGGGCGATCGCCGTTGGCGATCAGCGCGTCGAAACGGTGTATATCCCGGAAGACGACCGTGCCACGCTCTGCGTCTCTTCGCAGGTGGGGTGTGCGCTGGAGTGTAAATTCTGTTCCACCGCCCAGCAGGGCTTTAACCGCAACCTGCGGGTATCGGAAATTATTGGCCAGGTGTGGCGTGCGGCGAAAATCGTCGGCGCAGCAAAAGTCACCGGTCAGCGCCCAATCACTAACGTCGTGATGATGGGCATGGGCGAGCCGCTGCTCAACCTGAACAACGTCGTTCCGGCGATGGAAATCATGCTTGATGATTTCGGTTTTGGCCTGTCTAAACGTCGCGTGACGCTTTCCACTTCCGGTGTAGTTCCGGCGCTGGATAAACTGGGCGATATGATCGACGTTGCACTGGCAATTTCCCTGCACGCGCCGAACGACGAAATTCGTGACGAAATTGTGCCGATCAACAAAAAGTACAATATCGAAACGTTCCTTGCTGCGGTGCGCCGTTATCTGGAGAAATCCAACGCCAATCAGGGCCGAGTCACTATTGAATACGTGATGCTTGACCACGTTAACGACGGCACTGAACACGCGCACCAACTGGCGGAACTGCTGAAAGATACGCCGTGTAAGATCAACCTGATCCCGTGGAACCCGTTCCCGGACGCGCCGTATGGACGCAGTTCGAACAGCCGTATCGACCGTTTCTCAAAAGTGCTGATGAGCTACGGTTTCACCACTATTGTGCGTAAAACGCGTGGTGATGATATCGATGCTGCCTGTGGTCAGTTGGCGGGCGATGTTATCGACCGTACGAAACGTACTCTGCGTAAACGGATGCAGGGTGAAGCCATCGATATTAAAGCGGTCTGATAGCCATTACGCCACGGTTACTTTATGTACCGTGGCGTAATCTTTTATGAATGAAGTATTAAGTTGCAATTGTCTGGTCAATATTAACGGTGCGTTTTTGCTGACTTTAAGGCAGTATGTAACGATGCAACAGTAAGTTAGCCTCAGTGAATGTGGGCTTTGTCACGAGCACACAGACGGTCTTATACTGTATGATAACGGTTAACTTAACGGATGTTTCGCGGTGTGGGTGAGCATGATGGTTCACCGGCATCTCAATTCTCATTTAAACGTACCTGCAGCGAATGAATACTGAAGCCACGCACGACCAAAATGAAGCACTTACTACCGGCGCTCGCCTGCGTAATGCTCGCGAACAACTAGGACTTAGTCAGCAGGCCGTTGCCGAGCGACTTTGCCTGAAGGTTTCCACGGTACGCGACATTGAAGAAGATAAGGCACCCGCCGATCTTGCTTCAACATTCCTGCGCGGATATATCCGCTCTTATGCGCGTCTGGTACATATTCCAGAAGAAGAACTGCTGCCAGGGCTGGAAAAGCAGGCTCCACTTCGGGCTGCAAAAGTTGCGCCAATGCAGAGTTTTTCCCTCGGTAAACGCCGCAAAAAACGCGACGGCTGGCTAATGACCTTCACCTGGCTGGTGTTGTTTGTGGTTATCGGCCTGAGCGGTGCCTGGTGGTGGCAAGACCACAAAGCTCAGCAGGAAGAGATCACCACTATGGCCGATCAATCTTCGGCGGAACTGAGCAGTAATAGCGAGCAGGGGCAGAGTGTTCCGTTAAATACGTCGACAACTACAGACCCGGCTACAACGTCCACGCCGCCAGCGTCTGTGGATACTACCGCAACCAACACGCAAACACCTGCCGTAACTGCGCCAGCACCAGCTGTTGATCCGCAACAGAATGCGGTTGTTTCGCCTTCGCAGGCAAATGTTGATACCGCCGCGACCCCGGTACCAACGGCAGCAACAACGCCAGATGGTGCTGCGCCGTTGCCAACCGATCAGGCTGGCGTGACCACGCCGGCGGCTGATCCGAATGCGCTGGTGATGAACTTTACTGCCGATTGCTGGCTGGAGGTCACTGATGCTACCGGTAAAAAATTGTTTAGCGGGATGCAGCGTAAAGACGGTAATTTGAATTTAACCGGCCAGGCACCGTATAAACTGAAAATTGGTGCGCCAGCCGCAGTACAGATCCAGTATCAAGGGAAACCTGTCGATCTGAGTCGTTTTATCAGAACTAACCAGGTTGCGCGTCTGACCCTCAATGCCGAACAATCACCGGCGCAGTAACAGACGGGTAACGCGGGAGATTTTTCATGCATAACCAGGCTCCAATTCAACGTAGAAAATCAACACGTATTTACGTTGGGAATGTGCCGATTGGCGATGGTGCTCCCATCGCCGTACAGTCCATGACCAATACGCGTACGACAGATGTCGAAGCAACGGTCAATCAAATCAAGGCGCTGGAACGCGTTGGCGCTGATATCGTCCGTGTCTCCGTACCGACGATGGACGCGGCAGAAGCGTTCAAACTCATCAAACAGCGGGTTAACGTGCCGCTGGTGGCTGACATCCACTTCGACTATCGCATTGCGCTGAAAGTAGCGGAATACGGCGTCGATTGTCTGCGTATTAACCCTGGTAATATCGGTAATGAAGAGCGTATTCGCATGGTGGTTGACTGTGCGCGCGATAAAAACATTCCGATCCGTATTGGCGTTAACGCCGGATCGCTGGAAAAAGATCTGCAAGAAAAGTATGGCGAACCGACGCCGCAGGCGTTGCTGGAATCCGCCATGCGTCATGTTGATCATCTCGATCGCCTGAACTTCGATCAGTTCAAAGTCAGCGTGAAAGCGTCTGACGTCTTCCTCGCTGTTGAGTCTTATCGTTTGCTGGCAAAACAGATCGATCAGCCGCTGCATCTGGGGATCACCGAAGCCGGTGGTGCACGCAGCGGGGCAGTAAAATCCGCCATTGGTTTAGGTCTGCTGCTGTCGGAAGGCATCGGCGACACGCTGCGTGTATCGCTGGCGGCCGATCCGGTCGAAGAGATCAAAGTCGGTTTCGATATTTTGAAATCGCTGCGTATCCGTTCGCGAGGGATTAACTTCATCGCCTGCCCGACCTGTTCGCGTCAGGAATTTGATGTTATCGGTACGGTTAACGCGCTGGAGCAACGCCTGGAAGATATCATCACTCCGATGGACGTTTCGATTATCGGCTGCGTGGTGAATGGCCCAGGTGAGGCGCTGGTTTCTACACTCGGCGTCACCGGCGGCAACAAGAAAAGCGGCCTCTATGAAGATGGCGTGCGCAAAGACCGTCTGGACAACAACGATATGATCGACCAGCTGGAAGCACGCATTCGTGCGAAAGCCAGTCAGCTGGACGAAGCGCGTCGAATTGACGTTCAGCAGGTTGGAAAAATAATAACGTGATGGGAAGCGCCTCGCTTCCCGTGTATGATTGAACCCGCATGGCTCCCGAAACATTGAGGGAAGCGTTGAGGGTTCATTTTTATATTCAGAAAGAGAATAAACGTGGCAAAAAACATTCAAGCCATTCGCGGCATGAACGATTACCTGCCTGGCGAAACGGCCATCTGGCAGCGCATTGAAGGCACACTGAAAAACGTGCTCGGCAGCTACGGTTACAGTGAAATCCGCTTGCCGATTGTAGAGCAGACCCCGCTATTCAAACGTGCGATTGGTGAAGTCACCGACGTGGTTGAAAAAGAGATGTACACCTTTGAGGATCGCAATGGCGACAGCCTGACTCTGCGCCCTGAAGGGACGGCGGGCTGTGTACGCGCCGGCATCGAGCATGGTCTTCTGTACAATCAGGAACAGCGTCTGTGGTATATCGGGCCGATGTTCCGTCACGAGCGTCCGCAGAAAGGGCGTTATCGTCAGTTCCATCAGTTGGGCTGCGAAGTTTTCGGTCTGCAAGGTCCGGATATCGACGCTGAACTGATTATGCTCACTGCCCGCTGGTGGCGTGCGCTGGGTATCTTCGAACACGTAACTCTTGAGCTGAATTCTATCGGTTCGCTGGAAGCACGCGCCAATTACCGCGATGCGCTGGTGGCATTCCTTGAGCAGCATAAAGAAAAGCTGGACGAAGACTGCAAACGCCGCATGTACACTAACCCGCTGCGCGTGCTGGATTCAAAAAATCCGGAAGTGCAGGCGCTTCTCAACGACGCTCCGGCATTAGGTGATTATCTGGACGAGGAATCTCGTGAGCATTTTGCCGGTCTGTGCAAACTGCTGGAGAGCGCGGGGATCGCTTACACCGTAAACCAGCGTCTGGTGCGTGGTCTGGATTACTATAACCGTACCGTTTTCGAGTGGGTGACTAACAGTCTCGGCTCCCAGGGCACCGTGTGTGCAGGCGGTCGTTATGACGGTCTTGTGGAACAACTGGGCGGTCGTGCAACACCGGCTGTCGGTTTTGCGATGGGCCTCGAACGTCTTGTATTGTTAGTACAGGCCGTTAATCCGGAATTTAAAGCCGATCCTGTTGTCGATATATACCTGGTGGCTTCAGGTGCTGATACACAATCTGCGGCTATGGCATTAGCTGAGCGTCTGCGTGATGAATTACTGGGCGTGAAATTGATGACCAACCACGGCGGCGGCAACTTTAAGAAACAGTTTGCCCGTGCTGATAAATGGGGTGCCCGCGTTGCTGTGGTGCTGGGTGAGTCTGAAGTGGCTAACGGCACAGCAGTAGTGAAGGATTTGCGCTCTGGTGAGCAAACGGCAGTTGCGCAGGATAGCGTAGCCGCGCATTTGCGCACGTTACTGGGTTAAGGAAGGAGAAGGACAGCGTGGAAATTTACGAGAACGAAAACGACCAGGTAGAAGCGGTTAAACGCTTTTTTGCTGAAAATGGCAAAGCACTGGCTGTTGGGGGGATTTTGGGCGTTGGCGCACTGACTGGCTGGCGCTACTGGAACAGCCATCAGGTTGATTCTGCACGCTCCGCTTCTCTTGCCTATCAAAATGCGGTTACCGCAGTGAGCGAAGGCAAACCGGATAGCATCCCGGCGGCGGAAAAATTTGCTGCTGAAAATAAAAATACTTATGGTGCGCTGGCTTCTTTGGAACTTGCGCAGCAATTTGTTGACAAAAATGAACTAGAGAAAGCTGCCGCCCAGTTACAACAGGGGCTGGCAGACACGAGCGATGAAAATCTCAAAGCCGTGATAAATCTGCGTCTTGCTCGCGTTCAGGTACAGCTCAAGCAGGCTGATGCCGCGCTGAAAACCCTTGATACCATCAAAGGTGAAGGGTGGGCTGCCATTGTTGCCGACTTGCGTGGTGAAGCATTGCTGAGCAAAGGTGATAAGCAAGGTGCGCGTAGTGCATGGGAAGCAGGCGTGAAAAGCGATGTTACTCCGGCACTGAGCGAAATGATGCAGATGAAAATTAATAATTTGTCCATCTGAGAGGGACCCGATGCAATTGCGTAAATTACTGCTGCCAGGACTGCTTTCCGTTACCCTTTTAAGCGGCTGTTCGCTGTTTAACAGCGAAGAAGATGTGGTAAAGATGTCCCCATTGCCAACCGTTGAAAACCAGTTTACGCCGACCACGGCGTGGAGCACTTCCGTTGGTAGCGGCATTGGCAACTTCTATTCCAATCTTCATCCGGCACTGGCGGACAACGTTGTCTATGCAGCGGACCGCGCTGGTTTGGTAAAAGCGCTGAATGCGGATGATGGCAAAGAAATCTGGTCTGTCAGCCTGGCCGAGAAAGATGGCTGGTTCTCTAAAGAGCCTGCATTACTTTCTGGCGGTGTGACCGTGTCTGGTGGGCATGTCTACATTGGCAGCGAAAAGGCGCAGGTTTACGCGCTGAATACCAGCGATGGTACTGTGGCATGGCAAACTAAAGTCGCGGGTGAAGCACTTTCGCGCCCGGTGGTCAGCGACGGTCTGGTGTTAATCCACACCAGTAACGGTCAGTTACAAGCGCTGAACGAAGCTGACGGCGCTGTCAAATGGACAGTTAACCTCGATATGCCTTCGCTCTCTTTGCGTGGCGAGTCTGCGCCGGCAACGGCTTTTGGTGCGGCCGTCGTGGGTGGCGATAATGGTCGCGTCAGCGCAGTGCTGATGGAACAGGGCCAGATGATTTGGCAGCAGCGTATTTCCCAGGCGACCGGTTCTACCGAAATTGACCGTCTGAGCGATGTTGACACGACTCCCGTCGTTGTTAACGGCGTTGTTTTCGCGCTGGCCTATAATGGTAACCTGACGGCGCTTGATCTGCGCAGTGGTCAGATTATGTGGAAACGCGAACTGGGTTCGGTGAATGATTTCATCGTCGATGGCAATCGCATCTATCTGGTCGATCAAAATGACCGGGTGATGGCGTTGACCATTGATGGCGGCGTTACGCTGTGGGCACAAAGCGATCTGCTGCATCGCCTGCTGACTTCTCCGGTGCTGTATAATGGCAACCTGGTGGTCGGTGACAGTGAAGGTTATCTGCACTGGATTAACGTCGAAGATGGTCGTTTCGTTGCCCAGCAAAAAGTTGATAGTTCCGGTTTCCAGACTGAACCGGTTGCCGCTGACGGCAAACTGCTGATCCAGGCAAAAGACGGAACCGTGTACTCTATTACACGTTAATCGTCTCTGTCGTTCACTTTGAAAACGGCTCCTGGACAGGGGCCGTTTTCCTGTTTTTAACAACGACGCGAATATAGCGTGCGTTGTCTGATGATTTATAAAAATGAGGCTTTAAACATGGTACCTGTGGTCGCGCTTGTCGGGCGCCCTAACGTAGGAAAATCCACGTTATTTAACCGTCTAACTCGCACCCGAGATGCGCTGGTTGCGGATTTCCCGGGTCTGACTCGTGACCGTAAGTACGGTCGTGCGGAAATTGAAGGCCGTGAGTTTATCTGTATTGATACCGGCGGGATTGATGGCACAGAAGACGGTGTAGAAACCCGCATGGCGGAACAGTCGCTGCTGGCGATTGAAGAAGCGGACGTCGTACTGTTTATGGTGGATGCGCGCGCGGGCCTGATGCCGGCAGATGAAGCGATTGCCAAACATCTGCGCTCCCGTGAAAAACCGACCTTCCTGGTGGTAAACAAAACTGACGGTCTGGATCCCGATCAGGCAGTGGTTGATTTCTACTCGCTTGGTTTAGGTGAAATCTACCCGATCGCCGCGTCTCACGGTCGTGGCGTATTAAGTCTGCTGGAGCATGTGCTGCTGCCGTGGATGGAAGATCTCGCACCGCAAGAGGAAGTCGACGAAGACGCTGAATACTGGGCGCAATTTGAAGCGGAAGAGAACGGCGAAGAAGAAGAGGAAGACGACTTCGACCCGCAAAGTCTGCCGATCAAACTGGCGATTGTGGGTCGTCCGAACGTAGGTAAGTCTACACTCACTAACCGTATTCTTGGAGAAGAGCGCGTTGTTGTTTACGACATGCCTGGCACGACGCGTGACAGCATCTACATCCCAATGGAACGCGATGGACGTGAGTATGTGCTCATTGACACCGCTGGCGTACGTAAACGCGGCAAAATCACCGATGCTGTAGAGAAATTCTCCGTAATCAAAACGTTGCAGGCCATTGAAGACGCCAACGTGGTGATGTTAGTGATTGATGCGCGCGAAGGTATTTCCGATCAGGATCTCTCGCTGCTGGGCTTTATTCTCAATAGTGGGCGCTCACTTGTCATTGTGGTGAATAAGTGGGATGGCCTGAGCCAGGAAGTGAAAGAGCAGGTGAAAGAAACGCTGGACTTCCGTCTGGGCTTTATCGATTTTGCTCGTGTGCACTTTATCTCTGCCTTGCACGGCAGTGGTGTTGGTAACTTGTTTGAATCAGTACGTGAAGCGTATGACAGCTCCACCCGTCGTGTGGGGACCTCTATGCTGACGCGCATCATGACGATGGCTGTTGAAGATCACCAACCGCCGCTGGTACGCGGTCGTCGTGTGAAGCTGAAATATGCCCACGCTGGTGGTTATAACCCGCCGATTGTGGTGATTCACGGTAATCAGGTGAAAGACCTGCCTGATTCCTACAAGCGCTACTTGATGAACTACTTCCGCAAATCGCTGGACGTAATGGGATCGCCGATTCGTATTCAGTTCAAAGAAGGGGAAAACCCGTATGCGAACAAGCGTAACACCCTGACGCCAACCCAGATGCGTAAACGTAAGCGTCTGATGAAGCACATCAAGAAAAATAAATAATTATCCGTAAGTATTTTATCTGCCATTCCCTCTATGAATGTAGAGGGAATGGCTACCGGAGGAATTCATATGGAACTGCATTGTCCAAAATGTCAGCATGTGCTTGATCAGGATAACGGCCATGCGCGTTGCCCATCCTGCGGGGAATTTATTGAAATGAAAGCTCTTTGTCCAGACTGCCATCAACCGTTGCAGGTGTTAAAAGCCTGCGGTGCAGTAGATTACTTCTGTCAGCACGGGCATGGCTTGATATCGAAAAAACGCGTTGAATTCGTGCTGGCTTAATGAACCTTTTTACGCGATTTTTTTACCGGCTGGATGTTTTTTACTTCACTTTCTATCCAGCCGTCTTCCAGACGTGTGGTTAGCATTTCACCCGTTTTAACTTGCTTCACTTTTTTCAGTACATTGCCGTCAGTAGCAGTAGTAACGCTGTATCCACGCGCCAGCGTTGACAGTGGGCTTACGGCTTCGAGGTGCGTTACTGCATTACCGAAACGTTCACGCGTGGCGCTAAGCTGTGCGCGCAGGATTTCTGCTAAACGATATTCCAGTTGCTGAATGCGCGTTTGCGTGCGATGAATCTTCGGCTGTGGATTTTGCTGATTCAGCCGCTGTGTTAATCGCTGCTGCTGTTGCCCGGCACGCTTAAGCTGATTTTCCAGCGCAAAGCTCATCCGTTTTTGCAGGCGTTCAAGCATGGTTTGCTGGCGTGCCAGCCGGAGCTGCGGATGCTGCTGCTGCAAGCGATGATGAATCTGCGTAAAGCGACGTGTACGGTTGGCGAGATAATAATCCATCGCCATCTCCAGCCGTTGACGGGCCGATTGCACCTGGCGCAGTAACTCTTGCTGATTACGGCTCACTACTTCAGCGGCGGCAGACGGCGTTGGCGCACGCAGATCGGCAACAAAATCGGCAATGGTCACATCCGTCTCATGCCCGACGGCGCTGACGACCGGAATGCGGCTGGCAAAAATCGCCCGCGCTACGCGTTCGTCGTTAAAACTCCATAAATCTTCCAGCGAACCGCCGCCGCGCCCAACGATCAACACGTCGCACTCATTGCGCTGATTCGCCAGTTCAATGGCGCGAACAATTTGCCCCGGCGCGTCATCGCCCTGAACGGAGGTGGGGTAGATGATCACCGGTAGAGAAGGATCGCGACGTTTTAACACATGCAAAATATCATGTAGCGCAGCACCGGTTTTTGAGGTGATCACACCAACGCAATGCGCAGGGGAGGGAAGTGGTTTTTTGTATTGCTGATCGAACAAACATTCAGCCTGCAACTTCGCTTTGAGCTGTTCGTACTTCTGTTGCAGCAGCCCTTCACCGGCCGGCTGCATACTCTCAACGATTATCTGGTAGTCGCCGCGCGGCTCGTAGAGCGTAATATTGGCGCGAACTAAAACTTGTTGCCCATGCTGCGGACGGAAGGTGACCCGGCGGTTGCTGTTGCGGAACATCGCGCAGCGTACCTGGGCGGTGTCGTCTTTGAGTGTAAAGTACCAGTGACCGGAAGCCGGTTGTGTGAAATTAGAGATTTCGCCGCTGATCCAAACCTGTCCCATCTCATGCTCAAGCAGCAGACGAACCGTTTGATTCAGGCGACTAACGGTAAAAATTGCAGGGGATTGAGAAGGTAACATGTGAGCGAGATCAAATTCTAAATCAGCAGGTTATTCAGTCTATAGTAACCCGCCCTTCGGGGATAGCAAGCATTTTTTGCAAAAAGGGGTAGATGCAATCGGTTACGCTCTGTATAATGCCGCGGCAATATTTATTAACCACTCTGGTCGAGATATTGCCCATGCTACGTATCGCTAAAGAAGCTCTGACGTTTGACGACGTTCTCCTCGTTCCTGCTCATTCTACCGTTCTGCCGAATACTGCTGACCTCAGCACCCAGCTGACGAAAACTATTCGTCTGAATATCCCTATGCTTTCCGCAGCAATGGATACCGTAACGGAAGCGCGCCTGGCTATTGCTCTGGCTCAGGAAGGCGGTATCGGCTTTATCCACAAAAACATGTCCATTGAACGCCAGGCAGAAGAAGTTCGCCGTGTGAAAAAACACGAATCTGGTGTGGTGACTGATCCGCAGACTGTTCTGCCAACCACGACGCTGCGCGAAGTGAAAGAACTGACCGAGCGTAACGGTTTTGCGGGCTATCCGGTCGTTACCGAAGAAAACGAACTGGTGGGTATTATCACCGGTCGTGACGTGCGTTTTGTTACCGACCTGAACCAGCCGGTTAGCGTTTACATGACGCCGAAAGAGCGTCTGGTCACCGTGCGTGAAGGTGAAGCCCGTGAAGTGGTGCTGGCAAAAATGCACGAAAAACGCGTTGAAAAAGCGCTGGTGGTTGATGACGAATTCCACCTGATCGGCATGATCACCGTGAAAGACTTCCAGAAAGCGGAACGTAAACCGAACGCTTGTAAAGACGAGCAAGGCCGTCTGCGTGTTGGTGCTGCAGTTGGCGCAGGTGCGGGTAACGAAGAGCGTGTTGACGCGCTGGTTGCCGCTGGCGTTGACGTTCTGCTGATCGACTCCTCCCACGGTCACTCAGAAGGCGTTTTGCAGCGTATCCGTGAAACCCGTGCTAAATATCCGGATCTGCAAATCATCGGCGGCAACGTGGCAACAGCTGCAGGTGCACGCGCTTTGGCAGAAGCTGGTTGCAGCGCGGTTAAAGTCGGTATCGGCCCTGGTTCTATCTGTACGACTCGTATCGTTACTGGCGTAGGTGTTCCGCAGATCACTGCCGTTGCTGACGCAGTTGAAGCCCTGGAAGGCACCGGTATTCCGGTTATCGCAGATGGTGGTATTCGCTTCTCCGGCGACATCGCCAAAGCTATCGCCGCTGGCGCAAGCGCGGTGATGGTAGGTTCCATGCTGGCGGGTACTGAAGAATCTCCGGGTGAAATCGAACTCTACCAGGGCCGTTCTTATAAATCTTACCGTGGTATGGGTTCCCTGGGCGCGATGTCCAAAGGTTCCTCTGACCGTTATTTCCAGAGCGATAACGCTGCCGACAAACTGGTGCCGGAAGGTATCGAAGGTCGCGTAGCTTATAAAGGTCGCCTGAAAGAGATCATTCACCAGCAGATGGGCGGCCTGCGCTCCTGTATGGGTCTGACCGGCTGTGGTACTATCGACGAACTGCGTACTAAAGCGGAGTTTGTACGTATCAGCGGTGCGGGCATTCAGGAAAGCCACGTTCACGACGTGACCATTACTAAAGAGTCCCCGAACTACCGTCTGGGCTCCTGATTCTCTTCGCCCGATTTCATGTCGGGCGATTTATATTATCTGTTTCACTTGCCTCGGAATAAGCGTCAATGACGGAAAACATTCATAAGCATCGCATCCTCATTCTGGACTTCGGTTCTCAGTACACTCAACTGGTTGCGCGCCGCGTGCGTGAGCTGGGTGTTTACTGCGAACTGTGGGCGTGGGATGTGACAGAAGCACAAATTCGTGACTTCAATCCAAGCGGAATTATTCTTTCCGGCGGCCCGGAAAGTACTACTGAAGAAAACAGTCCGCGTGCGCCGCAGTATGTCTTTGAAGCAGGCGTACCGATATTCGGCGTTTGCTATGGCATGCAGACCATGGCAATGCAGTTGGGCGGTCACGTTGAAGCCTCTAACGAACGTGAATTTGGCTACGCGCAGGTAGAAGTCGTAAACGACAGCGCACTGGTTCGCGGTATCGAAGATGCGCTGACCGCAGACGGTAAACCGCTGCTCGATGTCTGGATGAGCCACGGCGATAAAGTTACCGCTATCCCGTCCGACTTCGTCACCGTAGCCTGCACCGAAAGCTGCCCGTTTGCCATTATGGCTAACGAAGAAAAACGCTTCTATGGCGTACAGTTCCACCCGGAAGTGACTCACACCCGCCAGGGTATGCGCATGCTGGAGCGTTTTGTGCGTGATATCTGCCAGTGTGAAGCCCTGTGGACGCCAGCGAAAATTATCGACGATGCTGTAGCTCGCATCCGCGAGCAGGTAGGCGACGATAAAGTCATCCTCGGCCTCTCTGGTGGTGTGGATTCCTCCGTAACCGCAATGCTGCTGCACCGTGCTATCGGTAAAAACCTGACTTGCGTATTCGTCGACAACGGCCTGCTGCGTCTCAACGAAGCAGAGCAGGTTCTGGATATGTTTGGCGATCACTTTGGTCTTAACATTGTTCACGTACCGGCAGAAGATCGCTTCCTGTCAGCGCTGGCTGGCGAAAACGATCCGGAAGCAAAACGTAAAATCATCGGGCGCGTTTTCGTTGAAGTATTCGATGAAGAAGCGCTGAAACTGGAAGACGTGAAGTGGCTGGCGCAGGGCACCATCTACCCTGACGTTATCGAATCTGCGGCTTCTGCAACCGGTAAAGCACACGTCATCAAATCTCACCACAACGTGGGCGGCCTGCCGAAAGAGATGAAGATGGGCCTGGTTGAACCGCTGAAAGAGCTGTTCAAAGACGAAGTGCGTAAGATTGGTCTGGAGCTGGGCCTGCCGTACGACATGCTGTACCGTCATCCGTTCCCGGGACCAGGCCTTGGCGTTCGTGTTCTGGGTGAAGTGAAGAAAGAGTACTGTGACCTGCTGCGCCGTGCTGACGCCATCTTCATTGAAGAACTGCGTAAAGCGGACCTGTACGACAAAGTCAGCCAGGCGTTCACCGTCTTCCTGCCAGTACGTTCCGTTGGCGTAATGGGCGATGGTCGTAAGTATGACTGGGTTGTCTCTCTGCGTGCTGTCGAAACCATCGACTTTATGACCGCACACTGGGCGCATCTGCCGTACGATTTCCTCGGTCGCGTTTCCAACCGCATTATCAATGAAGTGAACGGTATTTCCCGCGTGGTGTATGACATCAGCGGCAAGCCGCCAGCTACCATTGAGTGGGAATGATTTTGATCCCTGCACTATGAATGAACAAAACCCTCCGTTACTACAGAGGGTTTTTTATCTTCAAGAATCATAGGCTTGAAGTTACTAACATCGATTAATTAAACCAGCTGTCCGATTTGTTCTCTTCTGCTTTGCCCACGCTTTTCATCAGATCGCGACCGCCTTCAGTCATATTTCTGTTTGCGTCAGCTTCAGATTGCACCACATCGGTTTGCGCAGCTTTGTGCTTCAGTTCCTGATCGATAAATTCGTTTTCGCGCTTAACGCGGGCTTCTTCTTTCGCCAGCGCCAGTTTTTGTTTCTGAATCTCTAAGCTGCGTAGCTCATCTTCATAACTTTGATCGCGTTTTTTGTCCGCAGTGGCTTCGGCGTCCAGTTTATCCTGACGAGCTTTCTTATTTGCCGCTGCCGTTGCCGCTCTTTTGTTCGCGGCGGCCTGGGCATTTGCGCGACGTTGCTTCTCTTGCTGGATTTCCCTGTTGCGCTCCGCGACCCATTCGTCATGCTGCCTTTGCTCTTCATTTTTACCTTGCTGTTCCGCTTCTGCGACAGCAGAGAGTTGATCCTGCAATGATGAGGCTATAGCCGGATAGCTTAAGGAGGCTAAGATGGCGCAAAGAAAAACTTTCTTCATGACTCCTCCTGATTATTAGCTCTTTTCAGGACATTTGGTATTTGGCTGAATACGCGTTTCGTTATACGTTGTGGTAATAACAACGGCTAAACCTGTCGTAAACTGGCACTCTTTACCCTCCTGGGTGGAGGTATACACTTTGGTGCCTTCCTTATATGTTAAAGAAACACCTTCCACTAAGGTTTTATCATTCACCATAGAACCCGCTGCCGCGCCTACAGCTCCGCCGCCAACTGCCCCTGCCGTCGTTCCGGAATTGCTGCCAGAACCGACGTTGTGGCCGATAACACCGCCAGCGACTGCGCCAATAAGCGCGCCGAAGGCTTGTGCGTTCCGTTTATTTTGGGAGTTGTCTACGGCAACTTTTGCGGGAAGAATGGAAATAATATTAACGGTTTTAGTTTCTTGTTTGGTATTCAGTTGATCGGTTTGATAAACATCGGCGGCATGATCGTCAGCATTTGACTGGCATCCTGCCAGAGTGAATGACGCTAACATTGCCACAGGCAGAAGACATTTTTTAAATTTCATCACTATTCCTTGTTATACACATTACGAAAAATAAGACATTTAAGATCATCAAAAGAGGAAAGTAAATGTATTGCGTATAAAGGGATAGATTAAATTTATTAAAATTCACGCAGGGAATAATTTATAAAAATATATCATTACAACATATATATTAATTTTATATTTATTTCGCAGCCAAACAGGATAAACATCAGTCAGGACAAAGACGTAAAATTTAAGATGAAAGAATATCTGCCGCTTTGATAATCCCAAAGAGCAAAAGCATCCGACAGCGAAGTGCCGTTATGTTCTGTGAAAGTGGAGAAGGTAACCGCTAACGTTGTACCGGTGATTCGACGGAGAGTGTGGATTGCTGAGCTTCTTTTTTGCTCTGATGGTGCTGCCAGGCACCGACGGACGAGTAGATAAAACGGCCAAAGAAGAAGATAAAGCTGATGAGCAGTACGATACGGGTCATGCGACTGTTAAATCGGTGTCGTTTTCGCATACTAGTTGCCTGACTCACAAAAGGTTCCTTGAAGTATGTCCCACGCTGTGGACGGTACTTACATTAAGGCACAACAGGACAAAATGGTCAATTCTTCGTTATGTAAAAAAGCGTCAGTGGATACATATTTTAATGTTATGGAAGTTAATTTAATTATTTACAATGATGATGTAATAATGATGAATTAACATGATAAACGTAATAATTCATTAATCAGGGTTATTTTGTTTGATATATATCAATTGGAACTTTCATATGACACTTAGAATCAATGCTCTCTATAGTGATGAATAATCATCATTCGAAGTCAGGTGGGATGCCTGTCTGAATACACCTCCTTCAGGATGTGGGGGATTCTGCTGAGCATCTATGAAACTGAATGCAACTTATATAAAAATACGTGATAAATGGTGGGGGCTTCCGCTGTTCCTGCCTTCTTTAATCTTGCCCATTTTCGCCCACATTAATACTTTCGCGCATATTTCTTCCGGTGAGGTTTTTCTCTTTTATCTGCCTTTGGCACTGATGATCAGCATGATGATGTTTTTCAGCTGGGCGGCATTGCCAGGGATCACCTTAGGGATTTTTGTCCGCAAATATGCAGAGCTGGGTTTTTACGAAACGCTCTCATTAACGGCTAATTTTATTATCATTATCATTCTCTGTTGGGGCGGTTACAGGGTCTTTACTCCCCGGCGTAACAACGTTTCACATGGTGATACCCGTTTAATTTCCCAGCGTATATTCTGGCAGATAGTGTTTCCTGCAACGCTGTTTCTGATACTTTTCCAGTTTGCTGCATTTGTAGGATTACTGGCGAGCAGAGAAAATCTGGTCGGTGTCATGCCTTTTAACCTCGGGACTTTAATCAATTATCAGGCCTTACTGGTGGGTAATCTGATCGGTGTCCCGCTGTGCTACTTCATCATTCGGGTAGTGCGAAATCCATTTTATTTACGTAGCTATTATTCGCAATTAAAACAGCAGGTTGATGCCAAAGTCACCAAAAAAGAGTTCGCGCTCTGGCTACTGGCATTAGGTGCTTTATTGTTGCTGTTATGCATGCCGTTAAATGAAAAAAGCACAATTTTTAGCACCAATTATACCTTGTCATTATTGCTGCCCCTGATGATGTGGGGAGCAATGCGCTATGGTTATAAGCTGATTTCGCTGCTCTGGGCGGTCGTGTTGATGATCAGCATCCACAGCTATCAAAATTACATTCCCATTTATCCTGGCTATACCACGCAGCTGACCATAACCTCCTCCAGTTATCTGGTATTCTCTTTTATTGTCAATTATATGGCTGTACTGGCAACTCGTCAGCGAGCGGTAGTCAGACGCATTCAGCGGCTTGCGTATGTGGACCCGGTGGTTCATCTGCCAAATGTTCGCGCCCTGAATCGCGCGTTGCGTGATGCCCCCTGGTCTGCGCTTTGTTATTTACGCATCCCTGGCATGGAAATGCTGGTTAAGAACTATGGCATCATGCTGCGGATTCAATATGAGGTGTACTGGCAATAGCGGACACTACCATTTGTTCTTTTTTAAGCAGCCATCTGATGATATTTTTCCCTGAAGG
>NZ_JBDYCV010000079.1:0-18225 GCF_040495915.1 Shigella sp. FJ200513
TGATGGAAATGGAAGCCACGCAAGCACCTTAAAATCACCATCATACACTAAATCAGTAAGTTGGCAGCATTACCCTGATTGTTAAGGGGGATAACCTCCCCCTCAGGTAAAAATTATTCTGCGAGAACGGCTTTCTCTTGTTTAGTAAAACCACGCGCTCTACGCCAGGTCATGAAAATACCGGTCAGATAAATTGCGCCGATAATAATGAAACCGGGAATATTTTGCGGGGAGAAAACCTGAATCAGTAACCAGGTAATGGGAGAACCGCCCTGATCCATTGAAGCCACCATACCCCCGGCTTTTAACGCCCCAGCATTAGCCGCCGGTTGGGTGTGCAAACCAATAGTTTGCGTCGCGATCCACAGGGTGATGCTCATAATGATGACACCCGAGATTAAGGTGCGGAACAGATTTCCACGATGCACCGCGACCGCCATCGCCACGAAGAAGCCGATAGTGGCAAGATCGCCAAACGGCAGTACCTGATTACCCGGAACACAAACAGCAATTAAAATGGTGAGCGGAATAAAAATCAGGCTTGCCGATACCACCGCCGTATGCCCCAGCAGTAATGCGGGATCCAGGCCAATCAGGAACTCCTGACCGCCGAACTTCGCCTGTAAACGACTACGGGCCTGCTTAGCGATGGGCGTTAAACCATCCATGATGGGTTTAATCATCCGTGGCATCAGCAGCATAACTGCCGCCGTTTTTACCGCCAGCTGCAATACACCTTTGACATCGTAACCCGCGAGGATGCCGATAATCAGCCCCATCACAAAACCCACGGTGACAGGTTCGCCAAAAGGGCCAAATTTGCGCTGAATATCGTCGGCGCTAAATTTAATTCGGTTAACGCCTGGGATTTTCTCGATGATAGCATCGACCAGCACCGCAATCGGCCCCATATACGCCGACGTACCGTGCGGAATAGCAATACCTTCCAGCTCAAAGAAATTTCGGGTATCGCGGGCAAACCAGTCGCCGAGCTTATAAACAAACGCCGCGTGAATTACCACACCCGCCATCCCTATCATCCATGAACCGGTTGCCAGGTGCAGCAACGCGCCGGTGAAGGTCATATGCCAGATATTCCAGATATCAACATTTACCACCCGCGTCATACGGGTCAGTAACATCGCCACGTTAACCAATATCGCAATCGGAATCGCCACCAGCGCAATTTGCGACGCCCAGGTCATTGGTGAAGAGCCCGGCCAGCCGACATCGACCACATGCAGATTCAGGTCGAAATTTTCCGCCATCGCTTTCGCCGCCGGACCAATGGAATCCAGCATTAAGCCAATCACAAGGCCAATGCCAACAAAGCCAATCCCGATATGCAGACCCGCTTTAAAGCAATCGCCTGCCTTCATGCCTAATATTTTAGAAAAAATAATGATGACAACCGGCAGCATCACTGTAGGGCCGAGGTCGAGAATATAACGCATGACTTCTGAAAACATAGGTCATCCCTGTAAGATAGTCAGAATTTTATTTTGTAATGCTTCGATACCGACACCAGAAACAAAAGGCATGCCGTGAACTAACGGAATATCGCCAAAACTACGATCCACCCTGGCAGTGGTACATATCAAATGCACACCATCCATATAGGTTTCTATTTCATTAACCCGACACTGGATTAATTCAACAGGAATATTATGACTCTGACACAACTCTTTAATTTCTTCCGCCGCCATCGTAGAGGTCGCAACCGCGCCTCCGCAAGCGACAATAATCTTGCGTTTCATAAATAGTCCTTTTTATTGTTACAGAGGGATTTATTCGTCTGAATCTAAAACATACTTTGTGAAGTATTCCTTTAACTGAGTTTCAGGAAGAGTAATTAGTGTCTCGACGATATCGGGCTGTTGTAACTTGCCAAATAAACAGCGTAAAAGTTTCAATTGCTGCTGCGGATTTTCCACAATCAACGCAATAACCAACGATACCGCCACGTCGTTATCATCATCCGCTTGCTGAAAATGAACTTTATTTGTTGGCCTTAACAGATAAATGGCTGACGACTTAGCATGAATCGCCTCACAATGCGGTATTGCAATGGCGTGCTGCTCAAGCATTATCCCGGTAGGGAATTCTGCTTCTCTGGCAATTAATGCCTGTGGCCAGGTATCATGAACCACACCTTTCGCGAGCATCTCATTACCGATATAGGTTAAAACTTCGCTACGATCGACAAAAGAAATTCCGCTACGAACAAACAGGTTAGTCATATACCGTCCTTATTCCGCACAGCCGTAGCGATAGGCGCGCAAAACATCATAAATTTTATTCATAATAAGCTGATGCGGCATTGCTGATAATTCCCCGGACTGAATGCGTTCAAATTGTTTGGGAAGATACTGACTAATCATGCCCAGTGGGATGTCCACGCCTTGCAGATTCACCATCATCGTTTCAACGCTATTTTTAATCCGACTATGCGGCCAGTAATAACGAATACGATCCGACAGGCTGTAACGAATATCCAGTAATGAATCGTTAAAACCCGTGCGATAATATTTTTTCCAGTATTGCGGTTCGTCGAGCATCACTTCTTCAATTACCGCCAGGCAACCGCTGCGATTTTCGGGGGCGATAAGTTCCTGCTCAATTTGTGCCAGTGCAAATATCGCCTCGCGTAAAGCAAAGGTTAATGCGGGACCGACTTTCAATATTGCAAAGTGATCGCGGACTAATTCCCAATAAGCCGTCCGGGTCTGGTAATCGGTAGAATGTGCTTCATAAACCATTCGGGTGTTTTCTATCCATTGCGCCAGTGCCTGCGCTTCCTGCGGCTGATAATGGATAATATTGCTGTGATCAAATTCCACACCCGGCTGCACCACGATGGCAATCACACGTGTTAACGCCTCTGTCAGCCCACGGGCAATAAAGGCCTTTTGATGCGTACGTAAAGTATTGGCGGCATCTTCAACATGGGTGATGTGTACTGACTGAATGGCGCTGGCCTCACCGCCCGGAACCGGAACTTCAGTGCCAATGACATAGCTCAGTTGCTCACGCTGGCAATCTGTCGCCACACTTTCCGCAGCAAAGCAAAGCACAGCAGCTCGTTCCGCAACCGTTTCTGGTGCTAACGGTATGGTATCCCCCGCGCAGGACATTGACGCATCAAGATGAATTTTACTGAAGCCAGCACGAACATATGCTTTTACCAGCTCGACGGATTTTTCCATCGCCGCATCCGCATTTTCTTGCTGCCAGCAGTTTGGTCCCAGATGATCGCCGCCGAGAATAATGCGTTCGCGTGCAAACCCAACTTTATCGGCAATCGTAAAAACAAATTCGCGAAAGTCTGCCGGTGTCATTCCGGTATAACCGCCAAATTGATTGACCTGGTTTGACGTTGCTTCAATCAGCACTTTGCGCGTGCTGTTGCGATCAAATGCCAGCGCCGCTTCGATAACCAACGGATGGGCAGAACAGACTGAACATATGCCGATATGTTCACCAGCTTTATGCCGGGCAATTAACGTTTTCATGTTTTTTCCTTGTTAAATGGCAGGTGCGTTATGCCCTGCCCTCGCAGCCACAATCGGCAATCACTTTGCTCACCACATCGCGCATTGCGGATTTAGCCGACTGCAAATAATCCCGGGGATCGGTCGCTTCGGGGTGCTCGGTCAGGTAATTTTTTAACGACTGCAAGAAGGCATTTTTCAGCTCCGTTGCAACGTTGATTTTGCATATCCCCAGTTTGATGGTTTGCTGAATATCCTTAGTCGATAATCCTGACGCGCCATGCAGCACCAGCGGTAAGTTCACCCACTGGCGAATGTTCTCCAGTCGAGAAAAATCAAGCACCGGTGCGCTGGCATACATACCGTGAGCCGTGCCGATGGCGACCGCCAGGGAATCAATCCCGGTTGCCTCGGCAAATTCACGCGCCTGTGCGGGGTTGGTGTACAACGCATCGACTTCATTGACTTGCACATCATCTTCCTGGCCGCCAAGTTGCCCCAGCTCCGCCTCGACGCTGACATCAAAGCGATGGCAAAAATCCACCACCTCTTTGACCCGTGAAATATTTTGCGCAAAAGGCAAATGCGAGGCGTCAATCATGACTGAGCGCACGCCAGAACGAACCTTCTGAGCGATATCGTCAAATTTCGTGTGATGGTCGAGATGAATTGCCAGTGGATGGTGATATTGCTTCGCCATCGCGCTGACCAGCGCCAACAGATTTTCTGTACCAGCATGAGTAAATGTGCCAGGCGTTCCGGCGATGATGACCGGCGCATGCAGGTTGGCAGCGGTTTCCACCACCACTTGCATCGTTTCGAGATTGTGAATATTGAATGCCGGAACCGCATAACCGCCGCGCTGTGCGTTGTTCAGCATCTGCTTTGTCGATACCACGTACATTTTCATATCTTGTCGTTTGCTTTCGATTTCAAAATATAATGAAATTATTTGCTTTTAAATGTCGAGATAATGATCGCAAAAACAACAATATGAAAATTGTTCGAGGAGTGAAAGGCAAAAAAACGGCCTCCCGATAGGGAAGCCGTAGCAAAGTGCGCGTGTTTTTATGCCGGATGCGGTGTAAACATACGTGGCAGTGCTATGTAGGCATGATAAGACGCTTCCGCGTCGCATCAGGCATAGGTTGCCGGATGCAGTGTAAACGTCTTATCCGTCCTACGGGGTGGTGCTGTTCGTATGAGGCGTATCAGGCAATAGTAATTTTGCTATCGAGATAAACGTCCTGCACGGCATTAATCAGTTTCACGCCGTCAGCCATCGATTTCTTGAACGCCTTACGTCCAAGAATCAGCCCCATTCCGCCTGCGCGTTTGTTGATAACCGCAGTACGCACTGCATCGCTGAGGTCAGTTTCACCGCCTGCAGCACCGCCGGAGTTTATCAACCCAGCCCGGCCCATATAGCAGTTAGCTAACTGATAACGCACCAGATCAATCGGGTTTTCGCTGGTTAACTTGCTGTACACGCGATCGTCGGTATAACCGTAATTAATCGCTTTATAGCCGCCGTTATTTTCCGCCATTTTTTGTTTGACGATATCTGCACCTATGGTTGCCGCCAGATGGTTCGCCTGACCAGTCAGGTCGGCGGAAACATGGTAATCAACGCCATCTTTCTTAAAGGCGGAGTTTCGCAAATAGGCCCACAGCACTGTCACCATGCCCAGCTCGTGCGCGCGTTCAAAGGCCGCAGAAATTTCTTCAATCTGGCGACGTGACTCTTCCGAGCCAAAATAGATAGTCGCACCAACCGCCACCGCGCCCATGTTGAAGGCCTGCTCCACGCTGGCATACAGCGTTTGATCGTAGGTATTCGGGTAACTTAGCGTCTCGTTGTGATTAAGTTTGACGAGAAATGGAATGCGATGCGCATAGCGCCGCGATACCGACACCAACACGCCGTAAGTTGATGCCACACAGTTACAGCCCGCTTCGATCGCCAGTTCAACAATGTTTTTCGGGTCAAAGTAGAGCGGGTTAGCAGCAAATGAAGCTCCGGCAGAGTGCTCAACGCCCTGGTCAACCGGCAGAATAGAAAGATATCCTGTGCCAGCCAGACGCCCGGTGTTGTACAACGTCTGCATATTACGTAACACCGCTGGCGGGCGATTATTGTCAATCATCACGCGGTCTACGTAGTCATGTCCGGGGAGATAAAGCTGGTCAGAAGGAATAGTCATACAACGGTGCTGTAAAAGGTTGTCGGCGTCTTTGCCAAGCAACTGCGCAATATCTGTCATTACTATGCTCCCGTAAATTCCGATTCAAGGGGAAGTTAAATGAAAACAGAACGTATTCTCGGTGCTCTTTATGGGCAGGCGTTAGGGGATGCGATGGGGATGCCCTCCGAGCTTTGGCCACGCAGCCGCGTTAAAGCACACTTTGGCTGGATTGACCGTTTTCTGCCTGGACCAAAGGAGAATAACGCGGCCTGTTATTTTAACCGCGCCGAATTCACCGACGATACCTCGATGGCCTGTGTCTGGCGGATGCGTTACTGGAATGTGAAGGCAAGATCGATCCGAATCTGATTGGGCGTAATATTCTCGACTGGGCGTTGCGTTTCGACGCCTTTAACAAAAACGTACTAGGTCCGACCTCGAAGATTGCGCTTAACGCCATTCGCGACGGTAAACCCGTTGCTGAACTGGAAAACAACGGCGTAACCAACGGCGCAGCGATGCGCGTCTCGCCATTAGGTTGTTTGCTTCCAGCGCGTGATGTTGATTCCTTTATTGATGATGTGGCGCTGGCGTCCAGCCCGACCCATAAATCCGATCTGGCGGTTGCAGGCGCGGTAGTCATCGCATGGGCGATTTCTCGTGCCATTGACGGAGAACGCTGGTCAGCGATTGTTGATTCATTGCCTTCAATTGCGCGACATGCACAGCAAAAACGCACCACCACGTTCAGCGCCTCACTGGCGGCACGTCTGGAGATTGCGCTGAAAATTGTGCGTAATGCCGACGGCACCGAATCCGCCCGCGAACAGCTTTACCAGGTCGTTGGCGCAGGCACCAGCACTATTGAGTCCGTTCCGTGCGCCATTGCGCTAGTTGAACTGGCACAAACCGACCCAAACCGCTGCGCCGTCCTGTGCGCCAATCTTGGCGGCGACACAGACACCATAGGTGCTATGGCGACGGCGATTTGCGGCGCGTTGCATGGCATTAACGCTGTCGATCCTGCGTTAAAGGCGGAGCTGGATGCGGTAAATCAGCTTGATTTCAACCGCTATGCCACAGCGCTGGCGAAATATCGTCAACAACGGGAGGCGGTATGAGCGGCGCTCGATTACACACACTGCTGCCTGAATTAACCACGCGTCAGCCGGTGATGGTCGTCGGCGCGGCGGTCATTGACGTGATCGCCGACGCTTATGCCCTCCCCTGGCGTGGGTGCGATATCGAACTGAAACAGCAGAGCGTTAACGTTGGCGGCTGCGCACTGAATATTGCCGTGGCGTTAAAGCGCCTCGGCATCGAAGCGGGTAATGCCTTGCCGCTCGGTCAGGGCGTGTGGGCGGAGATTATTCGCAACCGGATGGCGAAAGAGGGGTTAATCAGCCTGATCGATAACGCCGAAAGCGATAACGGCTGGTGTCTGGCACTGGTTGAGCCGGATGGCGAACGCACTTTTATGTCATTCAGCGGTGTGGAAAATCAATGGAATCGCCAATGGTTGGCACGATTAACCGTTGCGCCTGGCAACCTGCTCTATTTTTCCGGTTATCAACTGGCCTCGCCCTGCGGCGAATTGTTAGTGGAATGGCTGGAAAAGCTGCAAGACGTGACGCCGTTTATCGATTTTTGCCCACGTATTGGCGATATCCCGGACGCATTACTGGCGCGGATCATGGCCTGTCGACCTTTAGTGTCACTCAATCGTCAAGAGGCTGAGATTGCCGCCGAACGTTTTGCTTTATCCGCAGAGATAACAACACTTGGCAAGCAATGGCAGGAGAAATTTGCCGCGCCGTTGATCGTTCGTCTCGATAAAGAAGGCGCATGGTATTTCAGCAACGACGCTTCTGGCTGCATTCCGGCATTTCCAACGCAAGTTGTAGACACCATTGGGGCGGGCGACAGTCATGCAGGTGGCGTACTTGCCGGGCTGGCCTCTGGTCTGCCACTGGCGGATGCCGTATTACTGGGCAATGCAGTGGCGTCGTGGGTTGTCGGGCATCGGGGCGGTGATTGTGCGCCAACGCGCGAGGAACTACTCCTCGCACACAAAAACGTATAGATCGCTGCGACAGTGGCTAATGCTGTACTCAATAGGCCGTTGCTGTTGGTCAAGCGCCACTTGCTTGATCACCAGCACCGGTATTTTGCTATCTAACTGAATATGTGACTGAAACTCGGCATCCGGCATCCGGGCGCTAACGCGGGAACGCGTACGTTGTGGGTAAATGTGCTGGCTGCGGAAATAGTCATAAAGAGAAATTCCGATGGCATCAACATCATGAATTAAATGCGCCGGAACCCACGATTCCTCAATCGATACCGCTTCTTCATCGACATAGCGAATACGCTTAAGCAAAAAGACATCACTTCCCGCTTCGGCCGCCAGCTGCTGCGCAACTTCTTCGGGACATTTCACGACACGCTTATTAACCCATAGCGTATCGGGCTTTTTCCCGCGCAATACCACCTGCTGAGAAAAACCTCTCGCTTCTTTCAACGAGTATTCGAAGATGTTGTTGATCTGCGTGCCGTAACCGCGCGAACGCGTCACCACGCCCTCTTCTTCCAGCGCCTGCATCGCCTTGCGCACCGTAATGCGCGAAACGCCGGTTAACTGACTTAAATCACGCTCACCGGGCAAAATATTGCCATGCTCCAGCACCCCGCTGCGCACGGCATTTTTTACCGTTTCGGCAAACTTAATATAAAGCGGCGTGTTATCCGCCGCTAAAATACGCTCGTTCAGTTGGGCAATCAGCTGGGTATGCGCTTGTTCCATTTGTCTTTTTCCTGCCAGGGAGTCTGGTGGGAGTATATCACTGCTTCTTATTTAAGGCGTTTCTTTAATCCCATCAACGAATGCCTGCAACTCATCCCCGTGCCATTAAACACATTAAAATCCACCGGACCATTGATGCCATCTACCTGTCCACGGTCGGAATGCTGCCAGAAGCGCCAGGCCATGCCGTCATTGTCCGGACGACGTTGATAATAGTGAGCCACCCACCACGGATATTCATTGAAATAGCCCGCCAGATTGGTGTGATAAAAAACGGCTCCTGAGTAAATAATCGGCTTTTTTCCCGTGCGTTTTTCGACCATTTTTAGCCACTGACTTACCCGCTTGCGTAATTCTTTTGCCGATAATTTTCCCCGTTCTTCTACGTCCAGCACGGCAGGGAAATCGCCTTGTGAGAAATCCACCGTTTGCAGAAATAATCGCGCCTGAACTGAAGCGGATACCGACGGGGAGAAATAATGATACGCCCCGCGCAGCAGGCCATTTTCGCGGCTTAATTGCCAGTTACGCGAAAAATAGGGGTCCACCAGCTTTTCGCCTTCCGTAGCCTTAATAAAAGCAAACTGTAAGCGGATATCGTTGTCGCGCATTTTTGCCACCCGCTGCCAGTCGATACGCTCCTGCCAGCGCGAAACATCTAATCCGTGAATGGTGTAACTGGCAGGAATGCGAATAGCGAAAGATTTAACCGGGCGATAACCGTAGAAGTGGATGTAGTCTGTAATCTGAACTGCTGTCGAATAGAAAAAATTCACCGTCTGACGCGGATAAATTGCAACGATGGAAATTAGCCCAAGAGCGCATAATAGAGCGGTGAGTTTTTTTCGACTGGTAATTCTTAGCTGCATTGGTTTCATCCCTGAATGTCAGTGCCAAAGGCTGACAATAACCAAAGCAGCTATAGTACGGTGCTCACCACCAGGCGTGGAAGTGGTGAACCGGACCAATACCGTGACCAACTTCCAGCGTGTCGGCCTGGGCTAACGCCGATGAAAGCCAGATTTTTGCCTCCTGTACGGTGTCAGCCCAGTTTGTATGGCGCGGGCGTAGTGCAGCCAACGCCGCAGAGAGTGTACAACCAGTGCCGTGGGTGTTTTTGGTCATAATGCGCGGTGCGGTAAACCGTTGTTCACCCTCGCGGGTAAACAGCCAGTCCGGGCTTTGCTCATCATCCAGATGACCACCTTTCATTAGCACTGCGCCACAGCCCATCGCCAACAGCGATCGCCCTTGTTCCAGCATTTCCTGTTCGGTGCGCGCGTGTGGCGCGTCGAGCAAGGCGGCAGCTTCGGGCAAGTTTGGCGTTATTAATGAAACCTGTGGCAATAATCGACTGCGCAGCGTAGCAACCGCCGAAGGTGAAAGCAGCGGGTCGCCGCTTTTTGCCAGCATAACGGTGTCGAGTACCACGTTTTGGATCTGATAACGTTGCAACCGTTCTGCCACCGCTTCAACAATATCGGTTTCCGCCAACATACCGATTTTAGTGGTATCGATTCGCACATCGCTGAACACCGAATCGAGCTGGGCGGCGACAAAATCAGGCTCAATGCGATACACCGACTGTACGCCACGGGTATTTTGCGCCACCAGTGCAGTAATAACTGAGCAACCATAAGCGCCAAGTGCCGAGAAGGTTTTAAGATCGGCCTGAATCCCCGCACCACCACTCGGATCAGTACCGGCAATCGTCAGAGCGTTAATTCGTTTCATGCCTGCACCTCCTGCGTCAATTGCCAGAGCGCATCAAGGAAATGTGGAACAAAACTGCCTGGCCCCTCGCTTCTGGCGACTGCGCGTTCTCCGGCTTGTTTCATCCAGTGACAGGCAGATGCGACATTTTCCAGCGTATCGCCTGGTAACGCACAGCAGGCAGCGACAACCGCCGATAATGCACAGCCAGTTCCTACCACTTTGGTCATTAACGGATCGCCACCGTGAATACCAATGATACGATGTCCATCGGTAACATAATCCACCTCGCCAGTGACCACGACGATTGCGCCAGTTTCCCGTGCCAGTGTTTGTGCAGCGGGTATCGCGTTAGCTGCGGCGTCAGTGGTATCCACTCCCCGTCCGCCATTAGCAATGCCAGCTAATGCCATGATTTCCGAAGCATTACCACGTATCGCTGCCGGTTTAAAAGATAAAAGTTCATGACAAAAATGGCGGCGATAATCGAGCGCACCAACCGCTACTGGATCAAGCGTCCAGCGTGTTTGAGAGCTTTTTGCTTGCTCAACGGCAGCACGCATCGCCTGTGCGCGTGGCTGCGTCAGTGTGCCAACGTTAATCAACAAGGCACTGGCGATAGCCGCAAACTGACTGGCCTCTTCGGTTTCGATAACCATCGCTGGCGATGCACCGAGCGCCAGCAAGGTATTGGCGGTAAAGGTTTGCACCACATCATTGGTCATGCAGTGCACAAGAGGGGAATGTTGGTGAAAAAGGTGTAACGCGTGCGCAGATTGCGCTGAACTCAGCAGGTCGACTTGCATAGTTTGCTCCTGCCATAACGTGAAGAAGCAATGACCTGGTGGTCCGTGACTTCCCTACGCTGGCATTATCCAGATCAGGTGATACGGGTATTTCTCAGCCTTCACGCAGAAGGGCACCCCGAGTCGTTTGGTTGCGATGATAAATCGCAGAGGAGGATGGTAATGTCCAGCGCCCCCGTTGTAAACGAGGAAAAACGGCAGTTTTACAATCGCGTTAATAAATTATTTGATATATGAATCCAGCACCTTCAGAACGACATCCAGATCTTCTTCACGTTTTAGCTCATCCCCCTGGTGAACGATGTGTTCCGTCAGATGACCTTTAATCACTTCCCGCATCAGACCGTTTACCGCTCCACGGATAGCAGCAATCTGTTGTAAAACTGCAGCGCATTCGTGCGGCTCGTCGAGCATTTTCTTGAGCGCCACGACCTGGCCCTGAATCTTACTGGCACGCGCTTTCAGTTTCTGTTTATCACGGATTGTATGAGACATGGCAACACCTGGTTAACAAGAATATGAAAAATCATAGCACTATTAATCTACTGGGGGGGTAGTATCAGGTACTGGGGGGGAGTAGAATCAGATTGCCGAATTAATACTAAGAATTATTATCATGACCGAATTTACAACTCTTCTTCAGCAAGGAAACGCCTGGTTCTTCATCCCCAGCGCCATCTTACTTGGTGCGCTTCATGGCCTGGAACCAGGGCACTCAAAAACGATGATGGCGGCGTTTATCATCGCCATCAAAGGCACCATTAAACAGGCGGTGATGCTCGGACTGGCAGCAACCATTTCGCATACCGCGGTGGTCTGGTTGATTGCCTTTGGCGGGATGGTGATCAGTAAGCGCTTTACTGCTCAATCAGCAGAACCGTGGCTCCAGCTGATTTCCGCAGTGATCATTATTGGCACCGCGTTCTGGATGTTCTGGCGTACCTAGCGCGGCGAACGCAACTGGCTGGAGAATATGCACGGGCATGATTATGAGCATCATCACCATCATCACGATCACGAACATCACCACGACCAAGGACATCATCACCATCACGAACATGGCGAGTATCAGGATGCCCATGCACGAGCCCATGCCAATGACATTAAACGACGCTTTGATGGTAGAGAGGTCATCAACTGGCAAATTTTGTTATTTGGCTTAACCGGTGGCTTTATCCCCTGCCCGGCAGCAATTACCGTGCTGTTGATATGCATTCAGTTGAAAGCCCTGACACTGGGCGCAACACTGGTCGTCAGTTTCAGCATTGGCCTGGCGTTAACGCTTGTCACCGTAGGCGTTGGCGCAGCAATCAGCGTTCAGCAGGTCGCAAAACGCTGGAGCGGATTTAACACTCTCGCTAAACGCGCCCCCTATTTTTCCAGTCTGTTGATTGGCTTAGTCGGTGTGTATATGGGCGTACATGGCTTCATGGGCATAATGCGATAACTCAATCCTTTAGGCTTGCATGTTATCTTCAGCCCAGGATGATTCTTAAATCAGCTATTTCCGCTGACTCTCTGCTCGCTAAGGATGCTTTTAGGGCATCCTTTCATTTACACTTTTTACGAAATCATGGGATCACTAACAAAATATCGCTTGTCAGTTATATTGTATGACAGGAAAGATATGCGACTGATATTACAGATCCCCAAAGTGGAGAGTTTATGACCATTAAAAATAAGATGTTGCTGGGTGTGCTTTTGCTGGTTACCAGTGCCGCCTGGGCCGCACCAGCCACCGCGGGTTCGACCAATACCTCGGGAATTTCTAAGTATGAGTTAAGTAGTTTCATTGCTGACTTTAAGCATTTCAAACCAGGTGATACCGTCCCAGAGATGTACCGCACCGATGAGTACAACATTAAGCAGTGGCAGTTACGTAACCTGCCCGCGCCTGATGCCGGGACGCACTGGACCTATATGGGTGGCGCGTACGTGTTGATCAGCGACACCGACGGTAAAATCATTAAAGCCTACGACGGTGAGATTTTTTATCATCGCTAAAAAAAGCCCCCTCATCATGAGGGGGAAATGCAGACACCTTGTTATTTTTTATTATTAGCCACTTGCTCGTTTTGCTTGTTATTAGTCGTATTTCACGTTGATTAATGCGGTTGCCTCCAGTGCGCCAGATTTAACTTTGTTTGTATCGTAGACGTAGTAACTGGCTGTTATCGGAATTGAAACCGTTGTATCTGTAAGTTTTGACTTTGCCGCAATTTCTTTTAAATTTGTGTATCCTTTACTGCTGTTAGTGATATTTAAAAGTGTGACTGGCGAACCATTACTTTCAAGAATAAATCCTACGCATTATCTTCCGCACCTTTCAGTATTGTGTTGCTGTTGGTTAACAAGTCAGAACTTGATAAATACACCTGCATTTTCCGTGATGTTTGATTTTGTTGACCTAATAAATTTTTACAACGCAGAATAATATCCCTTTTTTTACTATTTATTGTTGCTTTGTTACCTGTGGCTGGTAATTGTAAAACGGGAATACTGTCTAAAGTAATTAATAAATCGTCCTGTTTGCAGGTTGTGGTTATCGGGTTGTATGACAATGTCAGATTGAAGGAATAGACACCTGCATTTTGTGCCAATGCATTTCTGTAGCTATTTACACATGCACCCCATGACTTGCCACCTAATAAACACAGTAGAAATTGTACTGCGGCACTCCCGCGTGTCGATGATGAAGCACTGGATAATGTCGCAACACCATTAATCATCACTGAACCACCGCCCCCCGCAGAAATATTCACTTTTGCATTACTGGCCGCAGGTGTCACCGTTACCGAATAACCACTGGTGAAACTGCTCTGATTATTTGACAACGTGATGTTGTTTTTATTGGTCCATTCAAAATGTAAATTTAATTTAATGGTATCGTTATAAAGTCCAACAATAATATCCGATGGGCTCATAGGGGTGATAGTATTTGTACTCACGCATGACGAATCATTAAAATTATGCTCATATGTCGCTATTTGTGTTTGAGTAAGTGCAAAATTCCCCTGAACAACCAAATTGTGCTGAACAGATAACTCACTATAACATGCCGCATAGCTCACAGGCATAACCATCATCATTAATATAAATAGCATTATGCGAATTTCCATAGAACCACCTGACTATTACTGGCAAATATAATTTCTACTTTCATCAATCTCTTTACCGAAGGTGATTGTGCATGAAAGTCCTTGTTGCTTATCAATTGCTACATTAACCGATGGCGGTATTTCATTGGTGCGAATAAATAACTGGCTTCCCTGGCCGACAACGCCAATATTATGACCATGGATATCATTGACTTCATAACCAAACGTTAATGGTTGACCATCCGCTCTTAACGCTTTTATAAACCAGGGCTTGCGCTGATCGGTATCAAAATTAACCAGTACAACCGCGCCGCGATAAGGGGCGGCAATTTTCCGGTTGCCACGTAATTCTGCTTCGCTATCGCTTTGCGACACATCCAGCATCAGGTGATTTTCCCGATAAGGTGTCATTCCGTCGTATACCACCACTCCATTACGGTTTGTTGTGCGATATTTTTGCCCATTGACATAAGCATCTTTAATTCCTGGCGCATTCATCACAGCAAACGTTTCGGAAAGACGGTTCGCCAGATTAACGCCACCCGACCAGGCGACAATGCCCCCTGAAACACTGGCTCCAGTCTGTCGATAAGTACTCGACTGACTATAACTGCCATTCACTGTCGCAACCGGCGCGTTCCAGGTCAAATTCGCCCCAGCTGTCGTTTCATTTCCCTGATGTTGATGACTCAGGTTGACACCATAATTGAACTGATCCCGACTCCCTACTGTTCCTGATAATCCCGTATTATTTGAGGCAAAACCCTGATCATCAAACGTCGTTGAGTTAGACATATATATTTGCCGACGAGGCGTCGTAACGTCATCACCCCAATCACAGGGAATTGATATAAAAATATTAAAACGTTTCTCTTCATGATGATTCTCGCCATACGCCTGGCTTGCCGCGAGGGTATAGCTTATCCGCCGCCAGTTATTGGAATAACTCAACTGATAATCCTTACTGCTGCCGCTACGCCCCCAGTAATCTCGCCATAACGTACTTAAGGACACAGAACCCCAGCCTTCTGGCAATGACTGGCTCATATTGGCAGAAAAGCTATTTTTACGGCCAAAATCGTTCTGGTAATAATCGGCAATGTCATAGATATCGTTTTCATCACGGCGATAATTATCTTTATTGTTTGCCCAAACGTGATCGTTAAATGTCCGGTAATCACGCGACGAATAACGCCAGGCCGCCAGACCAAAACGCGTCGACGTTTGGCTCACAAATTTGTTGTAGGCAATTTGATAACTTTGCCCGTCAAACACATCGCCGTTGTCTTGTTTACTATGCGACTTCGTGGCATCGACGGAAATTGCGCCAATGCGCGTGTTCCAACCCGTTCCGAGGGTAAACGCATAGTAATTATTAGCAACCATCGTGCCGCCATACAGCGTCAATAAGTTATTAAAACCATACTGATAACCTGCCTGGACAAAATCACTTTGCTTGCTCGCCCCCGCCGCAAAATCATATTTCGACACGCCGGGTTGCAGCATATTTGGCACCGCTGCATAAGGCACCAGATAGGTGGTTACCGAGCCGTCCGCCTCTTTCACGCTAACATCAAGATCTGCTCCACCACCGGCCAACTGCAAATCTGTAATCGCAAACGGGCCAGGAGGAACCTCTTTCTGATAAACCACAAAACCATTCTGTTCAATAGTTACCAGCGCGTTACTCTGAGCAATCCCCTGCACCCGTGGCGTAAAATTTTGTTTCGAGTTAGGCAACATCTGCATATCACGAAACAACCGCACACCGCTGAAGCGAACAGAATCAAAAATATCGCTTGATGTGTACATATCACCCACGCGAAGCGTGCCGAGAAATTGGGCAAATCCACGTTCCAGATACAGGGTATTGCTTTTCCACACCCCTGGATTGTTATTTGTTTTACTGAAACTGGCATCAGAATGCAGTTGCCACTCCAGTAAATTTAACCCGCTGTTAAAACGTACATATGTACTCTTGTTGTTACCCGACGCTTTATAGTCGCTGTAATACTGACTCACATAATAAGAAGTATAAAACGCATTAATACCCCGCTCCCAGTTTTCCGGTGGAACATAGCCACTTTCCAGTTCTTCCACCCAAGCCTGCGGGACACTGAAATCGAGACGAAAAACCCCGATATCCCAGCTATAGCTCCCACCCTGAACAAGTTGCTCAAATGTTAAACATTGCTTACCGCTGGCGAAGTTATCGCTATTAATGCCTAACCGCTTGATAACTTCTCTTGATAAACATGTTTCTTGCGGGTTGTCTTTAACAATAATCTCATATTTCCCGCGCCATTGCTTATTGACATAAATATCGATGTCATACTGCCCCGGTAAGGGTTGATTATCATCAAGACGAATATTTGCAACCTGCTGGTCTTTCATTCCACCTATCATAAAATGGGTATCAAAGGTTTCTTCAGCTGCATAAGCTTCAATGCCGAGCAATAACGCTACGATTGCTGATGCAAGTGGGGTCATTCTCAACATAGGCAGCTCCTGCAATTAAATTTTGTCACTAATATAGTTGCCGTGGTCATTGATAATGGTCAGATACCAGTTATTTGCATTATTACTTTTGATATTAACACTCTGACTTTCTAAGGGGGCAATCATAATAGTTTCATAATTGACTTTAACATTATTAGCTTTGACATCCGAAATCGTCACCCAATTAGCTGAGTCATTTTTTATCACCAATCCATTGCCACTGCGATTTACCAGTAACTTTTTAAAGGTCGCTTTATTTACCGGAGCAATACCCGCTGGCCGGTAAAACAACTTAATTCTGTTTTGCATCGCAAACTTCAGTGCATTCTTGCCTTCTTGCTCTGGACTATTTGGTGGAATATACAGAACATTCAGATAAAAAATGCTTTCTTTATTAGTGGGCAGTTTATTCGGCATAATTTTGATTTTTACTTGCTGCCCGGAATTTGCCCCTATTTTTGCCACTGGTGGCGTTAACATGAAAGGAACCTGAATTTTTTCTGGTGGTAACGACGTATCGCCATCATCAATCCACGCCTGCAGCAGCGAAGAACGATTTCCCTGGTTCATCAACTGCACCATAACTTCTTTATTTTCTGCCGGGTAAATAATGCGCGTCCCGTAGATAACAATTCCGGCATGTGCAGGAAGGACCATAGAAAAAATGAGTAAAGATAATAATCCTTTCATCTTAATGCCTCTTAAATTAAAAAGCCGCCATGGGGATAGCGGCCATGTTTATTACCTGGAGAAACTTGCAATTTTATTTATTAATCCTGCGCCACACGCATAACCAGAGAAGATAACACATCACCTGATTGCACTGAGTTATCTGTCAGTTTCAGGTATTTTGCTTTAAACGGAATAGCATATTGACCTTCCGCTGTTTTATAACTCTCAATGTTAAAAGGTGCAGAAACATCTAGGACATCGCTGTTATCACCTACGGTATCGTTGCTACTGGCTATCGCCTTATCGTTACCGGTTATTTTGTCGTTTGTGATCAACGAGAGTTTTACACCAGCAACTTCTTTCGGGCAGCTAATTTTTAACATGCTGCTGGTTACACCGACTGCATCATCATAGGTAGAATATTTAGCTTTACCTTCAAAGACAGTGGTTGGTACAGTCGGCATATTAATACTTACTGAATCACCACCCGCTTCGAATTTACACGGAGATTCTGCAATATTTCCTTTAATGGTTAATGTTCCGGTATCAACGTCTGCAGCAAATACTCCAGCGCTCATAAAAAAAGAAGAAAAGACAGCGGCAGCAATAATTGAACGTTTCATAATATGTTCCTTAATAAAATTTATTTTTGGTTGTTAAGAGTCTGTATCTCTTGGAACAAATTTCTCACATCAAAAAAGCTGCCGCAATGTAAACATATTGTTTTATTGATTTAAAACAAATTAACCAATGCAATATAAATACAACAAATACTTAAGAATATTAAATATTTATCACATCTATTAATTAATGTAGATTTATGTAAATGGTATTGTTGATATCAATAAAAAAGACGAAATCATTTATATAAATGATTTCGTCGGTAATGACTCCAACTTACTGATAGTGTTTTATGTTCAGATAATGCCCGATGACCTTGTCATGCAGCTCCACCGA
>NZ_JBDYCV010000080.1:0-18207 GCF_040495915.1 Shigella sp. FJ200513
CGGTGGAGCTGCATGACAAGGTCATCGGGCATTATCTGAACATAAAACACTATCAGTAAGTTGGAGTCATTACCCGGTGCGCAAAGAGCCGGATATTCTTACCCGCCAACGGATGATTGCCGAGATATTTACTTCCGGGTATGTATAAGCGCCTGATTACCAATGTGCGCAGCGTGAAGGTCGGTTACCAGGCGTTACTGTGGTCTTTCCGCTTATGGCAATGGCGCGACAAAACGCGGTCGCACCATCGCATTACGCGTAGCGCCTTTAATTTGCGCTAGCGTTAAACTTCGCCGCTTCGGGCTGTTTGCCCCAGCCTTGCCACTGATGCTGGAAGTAAACGATCAGCGTGCTCTGGCTGATGCTTTCGCTTAATACTTCAAAGAAGCGATTAGCATAAACAGGTTCTATCGGTTTCTTCGGTTTGCACAGCTTCACGCCACGGAACGGATTACGCGGTGCATCAGGCACAGCGTTTTTCGGCGGTGTAGAAGTATCAACCTGCGGTTCATTCAGCAAGCTGCTGGCTTTCACCAGCGTAATGTCTGGCGGCAGGTTATAAACCATCTGTTGTAGCACGCGTACCGTTGAAGGGTGAGGATGCCCAATGGCAATGGTTGAACCGTTGCGACGCGCCAGATCAATTGCGCGATTAAATTGCACACGGATGTCCGCTTCGTTCTGCGAATCGTCGAGGAACACCTTCCGTTTGATCACCTTCACGCCAGTACCTTGCGCGGCGCGCATCGCCTGGGTATTACCGATGGTTACGCTGTCGAGGAAGTAAAGATTGTAACGCTCCAGCGCCTGCATCACTTTCTGCATACCAAACAGGTTAGAGGTCATCTTGCTGCCCATGTGGTTGTTGATCCCCACGGCATAGGGCACGTTATTGACCGCACTACGAATAATGCGCTCAATTTCGTCGCTGCTCATCTCCGGGCGTAGCGTATTTTTCTCCAGCGGCTGTTTACTCAACGGTGCCATCGGGAGATGAATCAACACTTCGTGACCGCTGTTATGCGCTTTGGTCGCCATCTCTCTGGCGTGCGGTGAATCGGGTAATACAGCGACGGAGATAGCGGAAGGCATCGCCAGCACCTGGTTTTCGTTGTGCGGGCGATACCCAAAATCATCAATGACGATGGCAAGTTTGCCAGCAAGTACGGGGGAGGAGAGCGCCAACAGAGCGGCAAATGCAAGAACGTTACGACGAAATGGAAACAAAACTTATCTTCCCAACCACGGCTGTGGATTGACCGCCTGACCCTGGCGGCGAATTTCGAAATAGAGTGAAGGCCGACCCTGACCGCCACTGCTGCCCACCAGTGCAATTGGCTGGCCCGCGCGAACCTGCGAACCAACGCTCACCAGTGCGCTCTGATTATAGCCGTAAAGACTCATGTCGCCTTTACCGTGCTCAACCACCACCACCAGACCGTAACCTTGCAGCCAGTCAGCCAGAATCACTCGACCGTCGGCAATTGCTTTAACTTCAGTACCTTCAGAGGCACCGATAACCATCCCTTTCCAGCGTAATTCACCCTGTAGCTGCTCGCCATAGCGATGCAGCGTCGGCCCGCGAACCGGCCAGAATGCCTGACCACGCGGCGCACCCAGGCCACCAGTTCGGGACATCAGCGATTTTTCGCTTTCGGTCGGTTTGTAGGTGGTGCCTTTGCGCGTCGCTTCTTTCTGGCGCTCGCGAACCGCCTGGGCCTCACGCGCTTCTCGTTCAGCACGCGCTTTCGCCGCGGCTTCAGCACGGGCAATGCTGTTACGCAGACGGGATTCGTTGGCACGCAGTTCACTTAGCTGCTGCTGACCTTGCTGGATGGAAGATTCCAGCCCCGCCAGCGTCTTTTTACGCTCGTTCAGAGCCTGAGTCAGTTTCGCCTGTTGGGCGCGCTGTTCATATAACAGCGTTTGTTGCTCGCTTTGTTTCTCTTCCAGTTCAGCATGCTGCATGGTGACTTCTTCACGCGTTTGCTTCAACTGGGCAATGGTTTCTTGTCGCGCCTGGTTGAGATAGCCGAAATAAGCCTGTAAACGCTGTCCACGCTGGCTTTCTTCACCGCTGAGAATTAGCTGAATACCGGTATGCTCGCCCTGACGGAATGCGGCATCCAGTTGTGCGGCGAGGCTGCGCTCCTGGGCGGCTTTTTGCTGCTCCAGTTTGGCAATCGACGCGTTCATCTCATCAATCTGTTTATTGAGTTGATTGAGCGTGTTTTGCGTTTCGCGCAGCTTACGGGTGGCTTCAGAGATCGCTTCTTCCTGCTTTTTCAATTGTGCGAGCAGGCTTGCGCGTTGTTGTTGCTTTTGGCGTACCGCGCGCTCTTTTGCGGCGATATCGGCCTGAATAGATTTGAGTTGGTCACGCTCATCCGCGTGGGCGGAAAAGGCGCACAACAATACGCCAGCGCTAAGAACGCTGGCGTAGATGATGGGCCTGATTGCAAACCTGCGCGGTTTCACGGCCCGTGTCATGGTATTAATCGCCTTTCCCCTCATGGGGAGGGATTATTCCACGATGAACAGCGGCTTACCAGTCATCTCTTGCGGGATTTCCATACCCATCAGCGACAACATGGTCGGCGCGATGTCAGAAAGTTTGCCGCCTGCAACCGCTTTCACGTTCTTATCACCAACGTAAATCAGCGGAACTGGCAGGTTGGTGTGTGCCGTGTGTGCCTGACCCGTTGCCGGATCGCGCATCTGTTCAGCGTTACCGTGGTCAGCGGTGATCAGCAGTTGTCCACCCACGGACTCAACCGCTTTCGCGACTTCTTCCACGCAGTGATCCAGTGCTTCAACCGCTTTAACCGCCGCTTCCATCACCCCGGTGTGACCTACCATGTCGCCGTTCGGATAGTTACAGATAATGGTGTCGTATTTGCCGCTCTTGATGGCCGCAACCAGTTTTTCGGTCAGCTCTGCGGAGCTCATTTCCGGTTGCAGATCGTAGGTAGCCACTTTCGGTGAGTTGATCAGAATGCGATCTTCGCCTTTGAACGACTCTTCTACGCCACCGTTGAAGAAGAAAGTAACGTGGGCATATTTTTCGGTTTCGGAAATACGCAACTGAGTTTTGTCGTTTTTCGCCATCCACTCGCCGAAGGTGTTAACCAGGGAAGCGGGTGGGTAAGCAACCGCAGTTTTGATGTCAGCGGCGTATTCGGTCAGCATCACGAAATCGACGTTAACCACTTTCTTACGCGCGAAGCCATCGAAATCAGCGTTCACGAATGCACGAGTGATTTCACGCGCGCGGTCAGCACGGAAGTTCATGAAAATCAGCGCATCGCCGTCTTCCATTGCCGCATCTGGCTGACCTTCTGCACGAATAACGGTCGCTTTCACGAACTCGTCGTTTTCGTCGCGAGCATAAGCTGCCTGCAAACCAGCAACGGCAGTATCGGCCTGGAACTCACCCTGCGCCAGAGTCAGCAGGTCATAGGCTTTTTCAACGCGATCCCAACGGTTATCGCGGTCCATCGCGTAGTAACGACCAATGATGGACGCTACGCGGCCTTTACCCAGCGCAGCAAATTTCTCTTCAAATTTTTTCAGCGAGGATTCAGCACTGCGCGGCGGGGTGTCGCGACCGTCAAGGAATGCGTGCAGGTAGATTTTTTCTGCGCCGCGTTCAGCTGCCAGTTCTACCATCGCCATGATGTGATCTTCGTGGCTGTGTACGCCGCCTGCGGAGAGCAGACCCATAATGTGTACTGCTTTACCTGCGTTTTTCGCTTTATGTACCGCGCCAGCCAGCACTGGATTAGCAAAGAAAGCGCGATCTTTGATTTCAACGTCCAGACGAGTCAGGTCCTGATACACGATGCGGCCGGCACCCAGGTTAACGTGGCCTACTTCGGAGTTACCCATCTGACGGTCAGGCAGACCGACTTCCAGACCGGAAGCGTCGATCAGGGTATGCGGACGATTGGCCCACAGTGCATCCATTACCGGGGTTTTAGCACTAAAAATGGCGTTATCCTGCTGTTCTTCACGATAGCCATAGCCATCCAGAATCACCAGTACCATAGGTTTTTTAGAAACCGACATTGCGACAACCTCATACTCAAGAGTCAAAATTTGCGTAATTTTACTACAGCTGAATCGATAAAATAGCCTCTGAAGATCAAAATATACGACCGCTCGCGGCAAGCCGATGCCAGATTTGCGCTTTTTTTTCGTCGTGCCCCGCAAAATTGCATTCCAGTTAACGCGCTGGCTGTATTTGCCGCACCGCGCAGGTATACTCCTTTCCTGGTTTTTTTAATCACTACGTCGGGAGTTGTTACCCCCCATGCAAGAAATTATGCAATTTGTTGGCCGTCATCCCATACTGAGTATCGCCTGGATCGCGTTACTGGTGGCGGTTCTTGTGACTACGTTTAAGAGCCTGACCTCGAAAGTGAAGGTGATTACTCGTGGTGAAGCTACGCGTCTGATCAACAAAGAAGACGCTGTGGTTGTGGATTTACGTCAGCGTGATGACTTCCGTAAAGGCCATATCGCAGGTTCTATCAATCTGTTGCCGAGCGAAATCAAAGCCAACAATGTTGGTGAGCTTGAGAAGCACAAAGACAAATCGGTTATCGTGGTAGACGGTTCTGGCATGCAGTGCCAGGAGCCTGCAAACGCGCTGACGAAAGCTGGTTTTGCGCAAGTATTCGTGCTGAAAGAGGGCGTTGCTGGCTGGGCTGGCGAAAACTTGCCTCTGGTGCGCGGCAAATAATTTACCTGTCGTCTTTCATGATGCAGGCCGTTAGCTGCAATTAGGCCCCCAGCGACTTATTGTTATAAGCTTCTGGGGACACTCCATTTTGCAGCCGCCCTGCAACATGAAATTTCAGGGTAAAAAAACAGGAGCTAAATTATGGCCAATGTTGAAATCTATACCAAAGAAACCTGCCCGTATTGCCATCGTGCAAAAGCACTGCTGAGCAGCAAGGGCGTGAGTTTCCAGGAGTTGCCGATCGATGGCAATGCCGCCAAGCGTGAAGAGATGATCAAACGCAGCGGTTGCACCACGGTTCCCCAGATTTTTATTGACGCACAGCACATTGGCGGCTGTGATGACTTGTATGCATTGGATGCACGTGGTGGACTGGATCCCCTGCTGAAATAACGTGTGAACGTTGGTATTACATTGCGCAGTATTTAAGGACAACACTTAAGGGTTTTCTACACATGTCAGAACAAAACAACACTGAAATGACTTTCCAGATCCAACGTATTTATACCAAGGATATCTCTTTCGAAGCGCCGAACGCGCCGCACGTTTTCCAGAAAGATTGGCAACCAGAAGTTAAACTTGATCTGGATACGGCATCTTCCCAACTGGCAGATGACGTATACGAAGTGGTACTGCGTGTTACCGTAACGGCCTCCTTGGGCGAAGAAACCGCGTTCCTGTGTGAAGTTCAGCAGGGCGGTATTTTCTCCATCGCGGGTATCGAAGGCACCCAGATGGCACATTGCCTGGGCGCATACTGCCCGAACATTCTGTTCCCGTATGCTCGTGAGTGCATCACCAGCATGGTATCCCGCGGTACATTCCCGCAACTGAACCTTGCGCCGGTTAACTTCGATGCGCTGTTCATGAACTATTTGCAGCAGCAGGCTGGCGAAGGTACTGAAGAACATCAGGATGCCTGATGAACCAACGTAATGCTTCAATGACTGTGATCGGTGCCGGCTCGTACGGCACCGCTCTTGCCATTACCCTGGCAAGAAATGGCCACGAGGTTGTCCTCTGGGGCCATGACCCTGAACATATCGCAACGCTTGAACGCGACCGCTGTAACGCCGCGTTTCTCCCCGATGTGCCTTTTCCCGATACGCTCCATCTTGAAAGCGATCTCGCCACTGCGCTGGCAGCCAGTCGTAATATTCTCGTCGTCGTACCCAGCCATGTCTTTGGTGAAGTGCTGCGCCAGATTAAACCGCTGATGCGTCCTGATGCGCGTCTGGTGTGGGCGACCAAAGGGCTGGAAGCGGAAACCGGACGTCTGTTACAGGACGTGGCGCGTGAGGCCTTAGGCGATCAAATTCCGCTGGCGGTTATCTCTGGCCCAACGTTTGCGAAAGAACTGGCGGCAGGTTTACCGACAGCTATTTCGCTGGCCTCGACCGATCAGACCTTTGCCGATGATCTCCAGCAGCTGCTGCACTGCGGCAAAAGTTTCCGCGTTTACAGCAACCCGGATTTCATTGGCGTGCAGCTTGGCGGCGCGGTGAAAAACGTCATTGCCATTGGCGCGGGGATGTCTGACGGTATCGGTTTTGGTGCGAATGCGCGTACGGCGCTGATCACCCGTGGGCTGGCTGAAATGTCGCGTCTTGGTGCGGCGCTGGGTGCCGATCCTGCCACCTTTATGGGCATGGCGGGGCTGGGCGATCTGGTGCTTACCTGTACCGACAACCAGTCGCGTAACCGCCGTTTTGGTATGATGCTCGGTCAGGGCATGGATGTACAAAGCGCGCAGGAGAAGATTGGTCAGGTGGTGGAAGGCTACCGCAATACGAAAGAAGTCCGCGAACTGGCGCATCGCTTCGGCGTTGAAATGCCAATAACCGAGGAAATTTATCAAGTATTATATTGCGGAAAAAACGCGCGCGAGGCAGCATTGACATTATTAGGTCGTGCACGCAAGGACGAGCGCAGCAGTCACTAACCCCAGGGAACCTTTGTTACCGCTATGACCCGGCCCGCGCAGAACGGGCCGGTCATTATCTCATCGTGTGGAGTAAGCAATGTCGTGTGAAGAACTGGAAATTGTCTGGAACAATATTAAAGCCGAAGCCAGAACGCTGGCGGACTGTGAGCCAATGCTGGCCAGTTTTTACCACGCGACGCTACTCAAGCACGAAAACCTTGGCAGTGCACTGAGCTACATGCTGGCGAACAAGCTGTCATCGCCAATTATGCCTGCTATTGCTATCCGTGAAGTGGTTGAAGAAGCCTACGCCGCTGACCCGGAAATGATCGCCTCTGCGGCCTGTGATATTCAGGCGGTGCGTACCCGCGACCCGGCAGTCGATAAATACTCAACCCCGTTGTTATACCTGAAGGGTTTTCATGCCTTGCAGGCCTATCGCATCGGTCACTGGTTGTGGAATCAGGGGCGTCGCGCATTGGCAATCTTTCTGCAAAACCAGGTTTCTGTGACGTTCCAGGTCGATATTCACCCGGCAGCAAAAATTGGCCGTGGCATTATGCTCGACCACGCCACGGGCATCGTTGTGGGTGAAACGGCGGTAATTGAAAACGACGTATCGATTCTGCAATCTGTGACGCTTGGCGGTACGGGTAAATCTGGTGGTGACCGTCACCCGAAAATTCGTGAAGGTGTGATGATTGGCGCGGGCGCGAAAATCCTCGGCAATATTGAAGTTGGTCGCGGCGCGAAGATTGGCGCAGGTTCCGTGGTGCTGCAACCGGTGCCGCCGCATACAACCGCCGCTGGCGTTCCGGCTCGTATTGTCGGTAAACCAGACAGCGATAAGCCATCAATGGATATGGACCAGCATTTCAACGGTATTAACCATACATTTGAGTATGGGGATGGGATCTAATGTCCTGTGATCGTGCCGGATGCGATGTAATCATCTATCCGGCATACAGTAACTAATCTCTCAACAACGCTCCCGGATATCCCAGCTGCCGCCAGGCTTCATACACCACTACCGACACCGCATTGGACAGATTCATGCTGCGGCTGTCCGGCACCATCGGAATGCGAATTTTTTGTTCAGCGGGCAGGGCATCAAGAATGCTCGCTGGCAGGCCGCGTGTTTCCGGGCCGAACATCAGATAATCGCCATCCTGATAGCTTACGGCGCTGTGAGCAGGCGTACCTTTCGTGGTGAGGGCAAACAGGCGCTGGGGATTTTCTGCTTCGAGGAACGCGCGATAGTCATGATGACGCGTAACGGCGGTAAACTCGTGATAGTCCAGCCCCGCGCGGCGCAGGCGCTTGTCGTCCCAGGCAAATCCCATCGGTTCGATGATATGTAGACGAAAGCCGGTATTAGCGCAAAGACGGATGATGTTGCCAGTATTTGGCGGAATTTCTGGTTCGTAAAGTACGATGTTTAGCATACTGCCCCCTTAGTGCGGGGGCAGGATAGCAGAAAATTGGTGAACCGTGCGGCCTTTTCCCCTCACCCCGGCCCTCCCCGGAGGGGCGAGGGAGAAAAAAAGAGTGCGGTGTCGTTTCAGAGTGAGGGAGTACATACAGCGCCGAACGGTCCCCTCTCCCTGAGGGAGAGGGTTAGGGTGAGGGGGCGCAAACGACTATGCCGCATTCCCTTTCGCCATCGGAGCCAGTGCCGTAGGCAACTCTTTACCCAGCCCCTGCACCAGCGAATCTTGCGTAATTTCACTGATCGATTTCGCGCCAGTCAGCGTCATCGCCACTTTCATCTCTTTTTCGATCAGATTTAGCAGGTTAGCTACACCCGCCTGGCCCGCTGTTGCCAGCGCATACAGGAAAGCACGACCCAGCAGTACGGTGTCGGCACCGAGCGCAATCATACGCACGACATCAAGCCCGTTACGAATTCCGCTATCCGCCAGAATGGCGATATCACCTTTCACCGCATCTGCAATAGCGGGCAACGCACGAGCGGAAGAGAGTACACCGTCCAGCTGGCGGCCACCGTGGTTAGAAACCACAATTCCATCAGCACCAAAACGTACTGCATCGCGCGCATCTTCCGGATCGAGGATCCCTTTGATCACCATCGGGCCATCCCAGAAATCGCGGATCCACTCAAGGTCTTTCCATGAGATGGACGGATCGAAGTTATTCCCCAGCCAGCCGATGTAATCTTCCAGTCCGGTCGGTTTGCCGAGATAAGCTGAGATATTACCTAAATCATGTGGACGACCGTTCAGGCCCACATCCCACGCCCATTGCGGATGCGTCACCGCCTGCAAGTAGCGGCGCATTGCCGCATTTGGGCCGCTCATACCTGAATGCGCATCACGGTAGCGTGCGCCCGGTGTCGGCATATCCACGGTGAAAACCAGCGTCGAACAACCCGCTGCTTTTGCTCGCTCCAGCGCGTTACGCATAAAGCCGCGATCGCGCAGTACATAAAGCTGGAACCACATTGGGCGCTTGATGGCTGGCGCGACTTCTTCAATCGGGCAAACGGAAACCGTCGAGAGAGTAAACGGAATGCCATGCGCGTCCGCCGCTTTGGCTGCCTGAACTTCGCCACGACGCGCATACATGCCACACAAACCCACCGGTGCCAGTGCTACCGGCATCGACAATTTCTCATTAAACAGCGTCGTTTCCAGGCTTAAGTCGGACATGTTTTTCAGAATACGCTGGCGCAGTGCCACTTCTGACAAATCTTCCACGTTGCGGCGCAGCGTGTATTCAGAATATGCACCACCATCCATATAGTGGAACAGGAACGGCGGCAGAATGCGTTGCGCTGCGGCGCGATAATCGCTGGCTGCGGAAATAATCATGCGTTTTTCTCCCTCGAATGCTCATTATGCTCACCGGGCAGGCGGGTAATCCGTGCGTGGCGAGCCTGATCTTCATCGAATCGTTTCATGGTGGTGTGAACAAAACTAAGGTGCGCCATCATTGCTTTACGCGCCCCGTCGGCATCACCAGCAAAAATGGCGTCAATGACAGCCTGATGTTGTTCGGTCAGTTGTGAAAAAACCGGTGGCACCAGATACATCCGCTGACGGCTATGCTTCACTGAGGATTGCAGGACATCGAAGAAACCGCGCATGGTTTGCAGCAGCACGATGTTATGTGAGGCTTCGGCAATCGCCAGATGAAAACGAACGTCCGCTTGTGAGGCGATATCCGGGTCTTCACTTAGCGTTGCTTCAAAGCAAAGCTGAATCTTTTCTTTGTCGCCAGGTGTGGCGCGCATTGCCGCATGCCATGCGGTGCTGGCTTCAATGGCGTAGCGGGCTTCCAGAATATCGAAACTGTAATCCGGATCATCGGCCATCAGCGTTTTTAGCGGCTGGACGATGTTTTGCTCCGACCATGTGTCATGACGCCAGCGAATAAACGTCCCGCCGCCGCGTCGACTGAGCAGCACGCCTTCGCTCACCAGTTTTGCCAGCGCCTCGCGTAGTGAATTACGTGATACGCCGAGTTGCATCGCCAGTTGGCGCTCAGCGGGCAACTTCATGCCCGCTTCCAGGTTTTTTTCATCAATCAGCGCCCGCACACGATCGGCAACCTCGTCTGACAGGCGTCTGGGTAAAACAATCATTAAGGAATCATCCACGTTAAGACATAAGCCTGAAGCGTGGTGATCACGCCCACCATACAGGTGAAGATCAGGCTGTGTTTGACAGTAAAGCGGAACAAATCAGACTCTTTGCCCACCAGGCCTACCGCCGCACAGGCGATAGCGATAGATTGCGGGGAGATCATCTTACCGGTGACGCCACCGGTGGTATTGGCGGCAACCAGCAACAGATCAGAGACGCCAATTTGTTGTGCTGCGGTGGCTTGCAGCGCGGCGAACAGGGCGTTAGATGAGGTATCCGACCCGGTCAGGAATACCCCCAGCCAGCCGAGGAACGGCGAGAAGAAGGTGAATGCATGACCGGTGTGCGCCAGTGCCAGTGCCAGTGTTGATGACAGTCCGGAATAGTTCGAGATAAAGGCGAACGCCAGCACCATGCCGATGGAGTAGATGGGTAGAGCCAGTTCTTTCAGCGTGCTGCCGAAGGTGCTGATAGCGTCAGACGGTTTCATCTTCAGCCAGACAATCGAGAGCAGTGCAGCAAACAGAATGGCGGTGCCGGTGGCAGAGAACCAGTCAAACTTAAACACGGCGGCATAGGCTGTAGCCTCGCTGACCACTGGTGGCATACGGGCAACCAGTTTATTGAGGTACGGCACCGGAATGTTGATCACCCACTCATACAGCGCACCACCCGATGCGAACAGGGCTTTAAACGGCGGGATGCTCCACAGTGTTACGGTAGCGGTCAGGAACAGGAACGGTGTCCAGGCACGTAACACCTGACCCGCGGTGTAACCGGTGTGGGCCAGCGTCATATCAACCTGTGACGCCCCCAAGTCACCGAAGCGGAATACGCGAACTGGTTGCCAGCGTTTGAGGAACAGCGTCAGGCAGAGCAGTGATACCAGCGAAGAGATAATGTCCGGCAGCTCCGGCCCAATGAAGTTAGAGCTAAGGTACTGAGCGATGGCAAACGAGCCGCCTGCAACCACGACCGCAGGCCACGTCTCTTTGATACCGCGCCAGCCGTCCATAATCGCCATGATCCAGAACAGCACGATAATGGTCATAAACGGTAGCTGACGCCCCACCATCTGGCCAATCTCAAAGCTGTCGATGCCTGTTACTTGTCCGGCAACCAGGATTGGAATGCCCATCGCGCCAAATGCCACTGGCGCGGTGTTAACAATCAGGCACAGTCCGGCGGCGTACAGCGGTTTAAAACCCAGGCCGACCAGCAATGCGGCGGTAATTGCTACCGGTGCGCCAAAGCCTGCGGCTCCTTCAAGGAAAGCGCCGAAACAGAAACCGACGATCAGCATTTGCAGACGCTGGTCAGGGGTTATCGAAAGAATAGACGAGCGAATGATGTCAAACTGCCCGGTTTTCACCGAGATCTTATAGACGAACACTGCTGCAATAATGATCCACGCGATGGGCCACAAACCATAGAAGAAGCCATAAACCACCGAGGCCAGCGCGTTAGCGACCGGCATTTTATAGAACAGCAAAGCCACGGCAAGGGCGATTGCTACCGTCCATGAGGCGGCGACGTATCCTTTCAGTTTGAGCTTAATCAGCGCAAAGAAGAAAAACAGGATGGGAAGCGATGCTATCAGACTGGAAAGCCAGATATTCCCGGCGGGATCGTAGTTTTGTTGCCAGAGATTCATTGCAGGTCTCCTAGAGTCCACGCACATCGTGTAATGAGTCTGTTGCTCATCTCCTTGTCACACGTTGTGTAAAAGTGGCACTGCCAATTGTGTTGTGTAGGGATAATGACAATGAATGGTTAACTAAATGTTATGTATTGGCAATATTGATGTGAGTTTTAATTGGGGAATTGTGAACCAGAGGTCAGATAAGCGAAGAATTGGTAGGGCCAATTCTTGTGGGGGGAGATGTCTGGTAAAGAAAAGGGCAATCCTCATCAGAGAATTGCCCTTAGATTGTTGACCCGGAGCGCCTTATCTTGCCTGATGCGCGTAACGCATCAGGCAATTTGGCGTTTGCCCTTAGTCACACTAACTTAATGGATCATTACCACTGAATACCGGCACCGAGTGCGGCGGAGTATTCACCCTGGCTATTGGTACTACCTTGTAATTTGTAGACCCAACGACCATTGGCGCTCACCATCGATACACCTAAAGCAACTGCCGATTCACCGTTGTAAGTACCGCCACCAATAGAAGCCATGCTGGCACCCGGTGTATAAGCCTGCGGCAGACCGGTCATTGCCATTGCAGAAGCGATACCACCGCTCAACTTGCTTTCAGTTTTAGACAGTTTGTTATCCATCTCAACCATCCGCTGATCGGTGTATTGCTTCGTTTCCTGCGCGCTTTGCTTCAACTGCGCGTAGTTCACCGCGTCGTTGTTGTTGACGCCAGCGGAGACGTTGCTGATACGAGTCGTACTGCCGTTGCCACCACCGAGGGTGATATTGCTATAGTCGATAGAACCATCAGCTTTGGTGTCGTAGCGCACTCCGCCTGCTTCAGAAGATTTCAGCTGCGACACGTTAACCGCATCGGTGGCATTAACACTGGCAGCTACGTTGGTGATACGGCGTTGGTTAGTAGAAGAACCTACAGAGATTGTATTTTCTTCCTCTGCAACGGAACCGGTACCCAGTGCGACGCTGTTGTCAGCGGCAGCAATGGAACCAGAACCAATAGCAACGCTATCTTTACCCTGGGCGTTGGCATCTACGCCATCGGTGTTGGTCTTGAAGTACTTGGTGCTACCGGTGGTGACAATGTCGCCAATACCGTTTTCGATATTAGTAACGCGAGTATCCAGATTAGTGACCTGATTGTTCAGGTTAGTAATGCTCTGGGTATTTTGCGCTACGCGCTCATCAGTGACTTTCAACTGACCCACGTTAACCGCATCGGTATCCGCTGAACCAGCTGCGACGTTTGTGATCTGACGTTGACCGTCTTCACTACCGACAGAAAACTCACCTACAGAGTTCTGCGGTGCGTCCATGTTGTAGGCGGTGTAGCCAGTCTGTGCACCACGGGTGGTCTGAGAACCGTTACCCATTGCGATACTGTTTGCATGGTTTGCGCGTGCGTTACTGCCGATAGCAATGCCGTTGATCGCATCAGCCAGAACCAGAGTGTTCAAACCGATACCAATACCTGCATTACCATTAACGACAGTTTTCGCACCCATTGCCAGCGAGTCTTCACCAACGGCCAGTGAGTCTTCTGCCGTTGAGTTGGCGTGAAAGTACTTGGTTGGCGTAGTGGCGACCGCTCCAATAGCGTTCTGCAACTGGCGAACCGTAACGGCGTCATGGGCTTCTGAACCATCAGCTACGTTGATGATTTGGCGGTATTTACCGTCATCACCAATTGACAATGCACCTAGCAGTTCGCCGTCAGTGGTGTCATAACCAATCACCACGCCATTTTCCGTTACGCTAGTGTCACGAGAACCTTTGGCAATCACACGGCTGGAAACGGAGCTGCTACCCAGCGCAATACCGGTATCAACGGTGCTGCTGCTGTTCTGACCAATGGCTACGCTGCTGGCACCAGACGCGACAGCGTTATAACCTACAGCTGTAGCGCCGACACCAGAGGCGCTTGCATCGTTAAAGGCTAAATCGTTGTCGTTAGTACGAACGTAGTTGATACCAGCGCCATTTTCTTCGATATAGGTTGCGTCGGTGTTACCAGCGAGCTGATTGATAATTTGGGTGTTCTGCTCAATCATCATATTCGTCGCATTCAACTGAGAACCGTTCACTGCATCGGTACTGTCCTCACTAATACTGCCATTAGCGACATTAGTGATGATGCTGGCTTTACCGTCATGGCTGGCATTGTAGGCTCCAGCACCGCCATTGGCAGTCTTATCCCACAGCAGGGCGTTATCATCAAGCGCATCCAGGGCGTCACCGACGTTGTTGTACTCGGCGTTCGCAATGGTGTAAGTCGGTGCGGTGATGGTGCCGTCAGCGTTGACTTCTGCGTCACCACCCAGCGCATCAGCGATGTACTTATTGGTGGTATAGAGTTGTGAGCCGTTAATCGCGTCGCTGCTGGCAGCAGAGATTGCACCGTTAGCGACGTTAGTGATTACACTGGCAGTTTTATCTTTTCCGTGAGCGGCGCTAAATGCACCATTTTCACCGGCGTCCGCATCCCAGAGCAGAGCGTCGTCAGGAGTGGTATCGATAGCATTCAGGGCATCACCGACATTATCGTAATCAGCATTAGCAATGGTGTACGTCGGCGCAGTGATGGTGCCGTCTGCATTGACTTCGGCACCACCCCCCAGCGCATCAACAACATAACTGCTCACGCCGTGGAGTTGTGAGCCGTTTACTGCGTCAGAACTGGAGTCTGAAATTTCACCATCTGCGACATCAGTGATCACGCTTGCGTCACCATTAGTACCGTGTTTGGCACTGAATTTACCTGCGGTGGCATCCCAAAGCAGAGCATCGCCGAGAGACGTGCTAAATGAGGAGTTAATCGCAGCCAGTGCATCGCCGACGTTATAATAATTTGTTTCACCGATTTTGTAGGTTGGACCGGTAAACACACCGTCAGTATTCACAGAAGCATTGCCGCCGAAGTAGGTGGCGATATTGCTGCTTAAGTCATAAAGCTGGCTACCGTTAATGGCATCGGAACTGGTTGCAGTGACTGTGCCGTCCAGGATATTGGTGATTTTGCTGGCGGTATTGTTGCCATGAGCTGCAGTGAAGACACCATTGTCCTTATCCCATTTCAGCGCATCCTCACCAAGATTAGTCACCGTCTCAGTCAGATTAGAGATGTTGGTGGTGTTAGTGGCGATATTGGTGGTATTCGTCGCCACGGCATCGTTGGTGGTTTTCAGCTGAGAGCCGTTAACGGCATCGGTGCTGCCAGTCGTCAGGTCGCCATCTTTAACGTTGGTTATTTTGCTGGTGGTCTCGGTGCCATGAGCTGCCGTGAATACACCATTGTCCTTATCCCATTTCAGCGCATCCTCACCAAGATTAGTCACCGTCTCAGTCAGGTTAGAGATGTTGGTGGTGTTAGTGGCAATATTGGAAGTGTTATTGGCGATATTGGTGGTATTCGTCGCCACAGCATCGTTGGTGGTTTTCAGCTGAGAGCCGTTAACAGCATCAGTGCTGTCAGCCGTCAGGTCGGCATCTTTAACGTTGGTGATTTTGCTGGTGGTATCCTGGCCGTGAGCTGCACTGAATGCCTTTTTAGTTTCGTTCCAGAGCAGGGCATCAGCCTGAAGGTCACCAACGGAATCCGTCAGGTTGGTGATATTGGTGGTGTTGGCTTCGACATCGTCATTGGTAGCTTTCAGTTGGGAACCGTTAACCGCATCCTTACTGGAGGCTGAAATCGTGCCATCCGCAACATCGGTGATTACGCTGGCAGTTGGGCTACTAGTACCATGAGCAGCGCTGTATTTGCCTTTGGTTTGGTCCCATTGCAGGGTGTTTTCATCAAGTACAGCGAGCGCAGCCCCTACGTTATTTTTGCTACCATTTTTTAAATTGTAGGTTGGTGCTGTAACAGTACCGTCATCAACATCTACTGCAGCCCCTCCTCCAAGCCTTTTTTGCTACCGAGTCGCTAATGGCATAAAGCTGTGAACCATTAATGGCATCGTAACTGTCAGACTTGATCGCGCCATTTTTCACATTAACGATCTTGCGTTTTAATGAACTATTGCCGACAGAGACGGTATTGTCTAAATCCGCAATGGAATCTGCGCCCAGCGCGACAGAGTTAATACCGTTGGCACTGCTATTACTACCAAGCGCAAGACTCTTATCACCAGTTGCATTACTGGCTGTGCCTAAGGCAATGGTGTTTAAGCCTCTCGACTGGCTACCATTACCCAGAGCGATGGCATCCACGCCATCAGCTTTGTTGCCCTGGCCTATGGCGATTGCATTATCTGCCAGAGCCTGGCTGCCATTTCCTAATGCGATAGTATTGACTTTATCGGCAAGGCTTCCGAACCCCATTGCCATGCTATTAGTCCCTTTTGCCTTCGCATTATTGCCAATAGCAGTTGCATTTTCAGCGGCTTCGGTCTCAGCACCTATCGCAATAGCGTTCGCTGCGCTGGCAAGTGATTGTCTGCCAAATGCGAGGCTGTCAGTACCGCTAGCTACACTGCTACGCCCCAGGGCAATGGCGTTTGCTCCTTCCGCTTTGGAAGAGTCCCCCATAGCAATAGACAATTTACCCAATGCTTTTGAATAACGGCCGAGGGCCATTGAGTATTGGCCCAATGAATACGAAGAGGCACCCAGTGCTATACTTCTATCGCCTTCTGATATTGCACTAACCCCAAAGGCCATTGATGCACCACCAATCGCATGGGTTTTTGACCCGATGGCAGAGCTATATTGGCCTTCAGCTATAGCGTCATAACCCACAGCAGTACTGGAACCACTGGTGTTCATAAAAGTATTTGCTTTCGCCCCTTTGCCTATAGCAACCCAGCCGTCGCCAGCTGATCCACTACCGTAATCAACACCCTGACCGTTGTCATTCCCGGCATTCGCCAATGCCCCAAACGACGACAACATTCCACCCGCAACCAGCGCAGAAATTAACAGCTTACTGCGCCCAGATTTCTTGCCACGGCTTTTTGCCGTTTCGCTGGTAACAGTATAATTCCCTGTCGCAGGGTTCCAGATAACTTTAAATATTTTGTTCATTAATGATGCTCGCTATTCCTTGTTATAAGCGTACTAACTGCATTTATTTTTTGCTTCTTTTCTGCCGATTTTCAGCAGAGGGAAGATTGTCGAACTGAATATTTTCCATGTTGATGGCTAACTTCAGATATCCCAGGTTATTGGGCGATACACCCTTCAGGGTCAAATTAATGTCTTGCCATTGACCTGGTAATAATTTCAATGTGGATTTCATTGATGTGTTGAAAAGTAATTGTTGCCACCGGGCAAACTCTTTGGCATCGACAGGTTTTTCACCACCCCATGTCGCATTAAAACCAATGTTTGAGATAGGTGTACTTAATAAGTTGACCAGTGAGATATGAATAACACTACCATTCTCTGTGGCGTCAATGGATAACACTCGACCCGCTAAAGCCACCGAACCGTTGTTCAGGATGAAATACTTCGTTTTTGCTGGGTTAAACTCGGTAAAAATAAAAGTATTTTGTTGGTCTTTAACGGATTTAATTACGTGAGTTAAAGTCTTTGTACTGTTTATTATGCCAGTTTGTTGTTTTTGAATAGTTTCGAGTTGACTCTTTAGCTGTGCTTGTTGTTTTTCAAGTAGCACAATTTTATTATTATGTTCTTCTTGTTGTTTCAGTAAACTACTTTCTGGCTTGCCTTCTTCAATGTAGTCACATCCCGTTAATGCGCAGAGAACTGAAACAGTGACAGCACTGAAAAAAATCTTCTTCAAGTTCATGTAAAAATCCTTATTTCCTCCGACCAGCGCTCAATGCCGGTAGAGTTGTCCATTGTATTATTGGTGAGCTATGTTGCTTTACATTAATGACAGTGATGTGTGTCGATTAAATATTGTTTTAAGCATTCATCATAAAAATGTATCATTCGTTTCAAAAGATGTCTGTGTTTGTATGAATATATTATTTTTCGTGGATTCTAATGATGATTATTAATAAATGTCAAATATGAAAGAAACCATGTCTGGGAAAAATTTCACAGATAATTGATTTTGTGAATATGATGATTAAAATTTCACAATTAAATCCGAAAAAAAGAGACGTAAATGCTTGTTAATTAACAAATGATATCTTCTATATATTTTTATTGTTTATAGATGGCTATTTCGGTAAAAATGCATTTTCAGAATATCAACCAGCGGTAAATCGAAGTAAAGGGAGTGAATTGTTGGTAATGCTGCCAACTTACTGATTTAGTGTATGATGGTGATTTTAAGGTGCTTGCGTGGCTTCCATTTCCATCAG
>NZ_JBDYCV010000081.1:0-17803 GCF_040495915.1 Shigella sp. FJ200513
CCGACGAGAAGGGGAAGGGCCTTCCCGAGAGTGGTAAAGGAGAGGCCCTGGAAATACCCCACAGCCCCGAAAAAGAGTAATGCCAGTCAGTTGCTTAACTGACTGGCATTACTCTTTTAAGGTGCGGAAGTTTTCGCCGTTCACCCAGAGCAGATCCACCGAGCCGCCCGTTTTACGACCGGCAGCAGCTTCGGTCTGAATGCGCTTCACCGCGTCTGCGGCATCCGCGAGACGAACAATCTTCAGGTTTATAGCGTAATGGGTTTTCATCTCGCCGCTAACCCAGTCGAGATAGCGGTTAATTGCGGTATCGCCGCCCCAGGCGTTAAACCAGACGGTTTGCCCTTTGGCCTCATTTTTAATTTCCTGCCAGTCACTGGCATGTGTTGCCAAAGAAAACAGCGATAACAATCCCAGCAACCACCCACAATGGCGCATCTTCCCTCCTTAAGAACGTTTTTCCGGAATACGGCACAGCCCCTGAGCGGGAATGTCCATGGCAGAATTAAAACGAGCCGACAGGTTTTGCAGGCCGATCAATGCCGTCAGTTCGGTGAGCGCCTGAGCGTCAAAATGCGCAGCCAGTCGGGTACGCAGGGCATCATCGACTGTTGGCGGTGTGACGCTTGCGGCTTCGGCGTACTCCAGCGCCAGCCGTTCTTCATCGCTAAAGAGCGGGCTTTGCCGCCAGTCAGCCACTGCCAGCAGTTTATCGGTGCTGCCGGTACGCTCGGCGACTTTCATACTGGTGATATCCACGCAAAACTCACACAGGCACATTTGCGCAATGCGCGCGCTGACAAGCGATCGCACTACCGGATCGAGCGGTGAGCGTTTGCGCTCCAGCCACCCAACAAACATTGACACCAAATAAAAGATAAACGGGATCCGCCCCCACCAGCGAATCGGGCTTAGCACCTCGCCGTAATGGCGACGATGCAGCCACGCCTGCGGACGTAAAATGAAAGGAATTTTGCTAAGCGGCGGTAAACCCATCAGTCATTCCTCTTCTGGCGCTCAAGCCATATTTTCTTCGCCATAAAAATCACCACGGTCAGGGCAAACAGAATAAACAGTTCGGTGACAAACCAGAAAGTACCGCCTGTTAACATGCTGCCTGCCCAGGAATAAACAATAGTCGCCGGTAATTGACCAAGCCCGGTGGCGATAAAAAACGAGCGAAAACGTATTGAAGTCAGACCGGCAGCATAGCTGATTGGATCGAAAGGGACAAAAGGCAATAACCGACAGACCAGGATGGTGTGTTTGCCGTAGCGAGTGAAAAAGCCGTCCATACTGTCAAGCACGGTTTTGCCGGTTAATTTTTCCACCACTTCGCGGCCCATCACTCTGGCGATAAAAAAGCACAGCGCCGCGCCGGCCATCGAACTGGTCCACGACAGCAAGCCGCCCCAGAACGCGCCAAACAGCGACGCATTGGCAAAGGTGATCAAAAACGCAGGTAGCGGTGCAGCAATGGCCTGTAAAATCATCAACAAGAACGAGACAACTGCCGCCAGTGCGCCGTAAGACTGAATAAAGCGTTCTATACCCTGTTGGTCCACGGCGGCAAACGCCGCAACGCTGCGATTGATAAACTCATGGACGCCGGGAAGCAGCGCCCATGCGAGCAGCATAGCGAACAACAGGATGATGAGGGTTATACGGTAGTACCAGATTTTACGCGATTGTATCTTCATCATCCTTTATCTTGGCTTTATTCGGTGATTTTAAAGGTAACCGTTGCCAGCGTGTTATCCGCCGGGAGAACTGAGGCATTGCCTTTGAATTTCACTTCGCCGTGTTTTTCCACCGCACCATAAGTGTATGTTGCATTGCTGACGATGCCGACCGGGCAGCTATCCAGACACACCAGGCAACCCGTTTTCTTCTCTTCTGCTGCCGTTAAATTACCGCCAAAGCGCATGTCCAGTTTCTTGCCATTACTGTCAACAATCACTTCATCGAAGGAATACGCTTTTGCCGCCCCTTGCCAGTTGACCGAAATATCCAGTTTGCTGCCTGTGACATGAGTCGTTTCTTTATTATCCATCGTCATGTTTTCGCCCGGCGTACCACCTGCCTCTTTCAGGGCTTCATAAAATGCTTTCGGGGGCGCATAAGCCATAAACAGCGATTTATGTCCGTTGGAGCCATCTTTAAACACAATACCGTGACGAGTGTCGTCGGTGAGGAAACGACCATTAATTTGCACCAGCATGGTTACCGTATGGTTATTGGCATCGACGCGCAGCGGTTGGCTGTTCGAAAGTCCGTCGTATTCCACTTTTGCCGCCGCATTCTCTTTTTGATCGCAGCCGCTAAGCCCGGCAACAGCCAGTAAGCAGAGTGCAGCCAGTCCTTTTTTCCATGACACTGAATAATGTTGCGACATCGTTCTATCCTTCATTTTTTGGGTGAGTAAGTGGGCTGCGGCGCGAAGCAGACAGATCCACATGTTTGTGTCGGGCGTAGAGTAGTTTTGCGAGCTGGATGAGAATAAACAGCGCCAGGCCCGCCAGACAGAGTTGTAAAATAAAGCGCAGCGTAATGCCTTCATTGGCGAGATCGCTTGCCATCACGGTATAAATAACAATACCGGGCAGGGTCGTGAGTGCCGAAATAAGGGTATAAGGCCAGAAGGCGATGGTGGTGAATCCGTAAGCGTAATTTTGAATATTGTAAGGAAACAACGGGATTAAGCGGGTCAGAATAAGAAAATCAATACCGTTACGCGCAATGCCTTTTTCAATGGCCTGGAAGGTATGGCTATGGCCCACGTATTTCAGCAGTAAATCACGTCCCAGCCAGCGCGCCAGCAGGAATGAGCACGAGGAGGCCAGCGTTGCGGCAATTAATGAGAGTTGTGTCCCTAAGAGCGGGCCAAAAACTATTCCTCCAGCGATCACCAGTATGCTTCCTGGTAACAGAAAGAGGGGGGCATTGATGAATAACAGAATATAGAGGCTATAACCGAACAATCCGCTCTGGCGAATGAGTGTCTGTAAGTGGGGTAAATCGGTGAGCAGATCGAATAAACCGAAAGCGTGGATAGCGTAAATGACCAGCGCAAAAATAAGACAGGCAAACAGAAAGTTACGCTCAGCGTTCATCGTGGAGTTTCCTATATCAAACTTGATAATAGAGAAGTGGTCAGACAACTAAAAACGCAGTGACGGTATAACAAAGGACGGCAGGCAACAAATCATTACTGACAGTTTGTTGATTTTTCTCAAGGTTAATTCTCCTGACCCAGTTTGAGCCAGGAGAGCTGCTAAATTAGCGGCGGAAGGTCGCCCAGACGGGGGCGTGATCGGACGGTTTTTCCATGCTGCGAATTTCATAGTCGATGCCGGTTTCTACGCAACATTCTGCCAGCGGTTGGCTGGCGAGCAGCAGGTCGATGCGCAGACCACGGTTATCGTCAAAACCTTTTGAGCGGTAATCAAACCATGAGAAACGATCTGCTGTTTGCGGATTAGCATGGCGGAAGGTATCGACCACCCCCCAGCTCATCAGCCTGTCCATCCATTCGCGCTCTTCCGGCAGGAAAGAGCATTTACCGGTACGCAGCCAGCGCTTACGGTTTTCTTCGCCAATGCCGATATCCAGATCTGTAGGGCTGATATTCATATCGCCCATAATCAGTACCGGATTATCACGTTTGAGTTCGGTTTCCAGGTAGTTTTGCAGATTCTGATAAAACTGCGCTTTTGCCGGGAATTTTATCGGATGGTCGCGGCTTTCACCCTGCGGGAAGTAACCGTTGATCACGGTGACATTACCCAGCAGTGAGGGGATTTCCGCCATAATAATCCGCCGCTGCGCCTCTTCGTCGTCACCGGGAAAGCCGCGACGCACGGCAATCGGCGTCTCTTTGGTCAGCAGCGCCACGCCATAATGGCCTTTCTGCCCGTGATAAAACACGTTGTAGCCGAGCTTCGCCACCTCTTCGAGCGGAAACATATCGTCATGAACTTTTGTCTCCTGCAGGCCAATCACATCCGGTTGGTGCTTTTCGACGATGGCTTCAAGCTGGTGAGGTCTGGCGCGCAGGCCGTTGATATTAAAAGAGACAAATTTCATAGTCGCTGCCATTTATTCAGATAAAGAGTGCGTGGATGGTAGCAGAATTTCGCGTTGCTTACCGCCTGTTGTTAAGTGATTTGATCGATGGTTGTTAATGATGTCAACGATGGCGCAAAAAATGCCCGCTTTTGGTGCGCGCTGCGTCAGAATGGCGCAGTAATTTCCAGTAAATTTCGTCAATGATCACAATTCTAGAATTATATTTTACTTCTGCATAACATTGCGTTTTTTATTCTTTTTATTCACCCACATCGCAAACGTATTCACTTTATATGCACTTTAAATGCATATGGTTTGGTTATAACTCCTTGATTTCCAGTTAGCCTCCGCCGTTTATGCACTTTTATCACTGGCTGGCACGAACCCTGCAATCTACATTTACAGCGCAAACATTACTTATTGTTAACATACAAATAACGAATTATTTACTGTAGAGGTCGCTATGTCTCAGCCAATTACGCGTGAAAACTTTGATGAATGGATGATACCTGTTTACGCTCCGGCACCCTTTATACCGGTACGTGGCGAAGGTTCGCGCTTGTGGGATCAGCAGGGGAAAGAGTATATCGACTTCGCGGGTGGCATTGCGGTGAACGCGCTGGGCCATGCGCATCCGGAACTGCGTGAAGCGCTGAACGAACAGGCGAGTAAGTTCTGGCATACCGGCAACGGTTACACCAACGAGCCGGTACTGCGACTGGCGAAAAAATTGATCGACGCCACGTTTGCCGATCGCGTCTTCTTTTGTAACTCCGGTGCGGAAGCCAACGAAGCGGCGCTAAAACTGGCGCGTAAATTCGCTCACGACCGCTACGGCAGCCATAAGAGTGGCATCGTGGCGTTCAAAAATGCGTTTCATGGTCGCACGCTGTTTACTGTCAGTGCGGGTGGGCAGCCAGCCTATTCACAGGATTTTGCGCCACTGCCGGCGGATATTCGTCATGCTGCATATAACGATATTAACTCTGCCAGCGCGCTGATTGACGACGCCACCTGTGCGGTGATTGTCGAGCCCATCTAGGGCGAAGGCGGTGTGGTGCCAGCCAGCAACGCGTTTTTACAAGGTCTGCGTGAATTGTGTGACCGCCACAATGCCTTGCTGATTTTTGATGAGGTACAAACCGGCGTCGGGCGCACTGGTGAGCTGTATGCCTATATGCACTACGGCGTGACGCCCGATCTGTTAACCACCGCCAAAGCGCTGGGCGGCGGTTTCCCGGTCGGTGCGTTGTTGGCAACCGAAGAGTGCGCCCGCGTGATGACCGTTGGCACTCATGGCACCACCTATGGCGGTAATCCGCTGGCCTCGGCGGTAGCAGGCAAAGTGCTGGAGCTCATCAACACACCAGAGATGCTTAATGGCGTTAAACAGCGTCACGACTGGTTTGTTGAGCGTCTTAATACTATTAATCACCGCTATGGTTTGTTCAGTGAAGTTCGCGGCTTAGGTTTGTTGATTGGCTGTGTACTGAATGCCGATTACGCCGGGCAAGCGAAACAGATCTCTCTGGAAGCGGCGAAAGCAGGCGTGATGGTACTGATTGCGGGTGGCAACGTGGTGCGTTTTGCGCCTGCGCTCAATGTCAGCGAAGAAGAGGTGACGACCGGACTGGATCGCTTTGCAGCTGCTTGCGAACACTTTGTTAGCCGAGGTTCATCATGATGGTCATCCGTCCCGTTGAGCGCTCAGATGTCTCGGCGCTGATGCAGCTTGCCAGCAAAACGGGCGGCGGCCTGACGTCGCTTCCCGCCAATGAAGCCACGCTTTCGGCGCGTATCGAAAGGGCAATCAAAACCTGGCAAGGTGAACTGCCCAAAAGCGAGCAGGGCTATGTGTTCGTGCTGGAAGATAGCGAGACAGGCACCGTGGCGGGGATTTGCGCTATTGAGGTGGCGGTTGGGCTGAACGATCCCTGGTACAACTATCGCGTCGGCACGTTGGTTCACGCCTCAAAAGAGCTGAATGTCTATAACGCATTGCCGACGCTGTTTCTTAGTAACGATCACACCGGCAGCAGCGAGCTGTGCACGCTGTTTCTCGACCCGGACTGGCGCAAAGAGGGCAACGGCTATTTGCTGTCGAAATCGCGCTTTATGTTTATGGCGGCTTTTCGCGACAAGTTTAATGACAAAGTGGTTGCTGAAATGCGCGGGGTGATTGACGAACACGGCTATTCACCGTTCTGGCAAAGCCTCGGTAAACGCTTCTTTTCGATGGATTTTAGCCGCGCCGATTTTCTCTGCGGCACCGGGCAAAAGGCATTTATTGCAGAACTGATGCCGAAACATCCGATCTATACCCACTTTTTATCCCAGGAAGCCCAGGACGTCATCGGTCAGGTACATCCGCAAACCGCGCCTGCCCGCGCGGTGCTGGAGAAAGAAGGTTTTCGTTACCGCAACTATATCGACATCTTCGACGGCGGGCCAACGCTTGAGTGTGACATCGACCGCGTGCGCGCCATCCGTAAAAGTCGGCTGGTGGAAGTGGCAGAAGGGCAGCCTGCGCAGGGCGATTTTCCGGCCTGCCTGGTCGCCAATGAAAATTATCACCATTTCCGCGTGGTGCTGGCGCGTACCGATCCGGCAACCGAGCGTTTGATTTTAACCGCCGCACAACTGGATGCCCTCAAATGCCACGCAGGGGATCGCGTTCGTCTGGTGCGCCTGTGCGCAGAGGAGAAAACAGCATGACTTTATGGATTAACGGTGACTGGATAACGGGCCAGGGCGCATCGCGTGTGAAGCGTAATCCGGTATCGGGCGAGGTGTTATGGCAAGGCAATGATGCCGATGCCGCTCAGGTCGAACAGGCTTGTCGGGCAGCCCGTGCGGCGTTTCCGCGCTGGGCGCGGCTCTCATTGGCTGAACGTCAGGTCGTTGTCGAACGCTTTGCCGGATTGCTGGAAAGCAATAAAGCCGAATTAACCGCGATTATTGCCAGAGAAACGGGTAAGCCGCGCTGGGAAGCGGCAACCGAAGTGACGGCGATGATCAATAAAATCGCGATATCAATTAAGGCGTATCACGTTCGTACCGGCGAGCAGCGTAGTGAAATGCCGGACGGTGCGGCGAGCCTGCGACATCGCCCGCACGGCGTGCTGGCGGTGTTTGGGCCGTATAATTTCCCTGGTCATTTGCCGAACGGACATATCGTTCCGGCATTGCTGGCAGGTAACACCATTATCTTTAAACCCAGCGAACTGACACCGTGGAGTGGCGAAGCGGTAATGCGTTTATGGCAGCAGGCTGGCTTGCCGCCGGGCGTGCTGAACCTGGTGCAGGGCGGGCGTGAAACGGGTCAGGCGCTGAGTGCGCTGGAGGATCTCGACGGTTTGCTGTTTACCGGTAGCGCCAATACCGGCTACCAGCTGCATCGCCAGCTCTCCGGTCAGCCGGAGAAAATTCTCGCCCTTGAGATGGGCGGTAATAATCCGCTAATTATCGATGAGGTGGCGGATATCGACGCGGCTGTCCATCTGACCATTCAGTCGGCGTTTGTCACAGCCGGGCAACGCTGCACCTGCGCCCGCCGTTTATTGCTCAAAAGCGGAGCGCAGGGCGATGCGTTTCTTGCTAGTCTGGTTGCCGTCAGCCAGCGATTAACGCCGGGCAACTGGGATGACGAACCGCAGCCGTTTATTGGCGGGCTGATTTCTGAACAGGCCGCACAGCAGGTGGTTACTGCCTGGCAGCAACTGGAAGCGATGGGCGGACGAACCCTGCTTGCGCCGCGCTTATTACAAGCAGGGACATCGTTGCTGACACCAGGGATCATTGAAATGACGGGCGTTGGCGGTGTGCCGGATGAAGAGGTGTTCGGGCCGTTTTTGCGCGTCTGGCGTTATGATACTTTTGATGAGGCGATTCGGATGGCGAACAACACTCGCTTCGGACTCTTTTGCGGTCTGGTTTCCCCCGAGCGGGAAAAATTCGATCAACTGTTGCTGGAGGCGCGGGCGGGGATTGTTAACTGGAACAAACCGCTTACTGGTGCTGCCAGTACCGCCCCATTCGGCGGCATTGGTGCTTCCGGTAACCATCGCCCCAGCGCCTGGTATGCCGCAGATTACTGCGCATGGCCTATGGCGAGCCTGGAGTCGGACTCGTTAACATTGCCCGCCACGCTTAACCCCGGGCTGGATTTTTCCGATGAGGTGGTGCGATGAACGCCTGGGAAGTTAATTTCGACGGGCTGGTAGGGCTGACGCATCATTACGCGGGCCTGTCGTTTGGTAATGAAGCCTCTACCCGTCACCGTTTTCAGGTGTCTAACCCGCGACTGGCGGCAAAACAGGGCTTACTGAAAATGAAAGCCCTTGCCGATGCGGGATTCCCCCAGGCCGTGATTCCGCCGCACGAGCGTCCGTTTATTCCGGTGCTGCGTCAGTTGGGATTCAGTGGTAGCGATGAGCAGGTACTGGAAAAAGTTGCACGCCAGGCACCGCACTGGCTTTCCAGCGTCAGTTCCGCTTCGCCAATGTGGGTAGCCAATGCGGCAACGATCGCGCCATCTGCCGATACGCTGGATGGCAAAGTGCATCTCACCGTTGCCAACCTGAACAATAAATTTCACCGTTCGCTGGAAGCGCCCGTCACTGAATCGCTGTTAAAAGCGATTTTTAAGGACGAAGAGAAATTTAGCGTCCATTCGGCGTTGCCGCAGGTAGCGTTGCTCGGTGATGAGGGGGCGGCAAACCACAATCGTCTCGGCGGTCATTACGGTGAACCGGGTATGCTACTTTTTGTCTACGGGCGAGAAGAAGGCAATGATACCCGGCCTTCCCGTTATCCGGCGCGACAGACTCGCGAAGCCAGCGAGGCGGTGGCAAGGCTTAATCAGGTGAATCCCCAACAGGTGATTTTCGCCCAGCAAAACCCGGACGTTATCGACCAGAGCGTTTTTCATAATGACGTGATTGCCGTGAGTAACCGCCAGGTGCTGTTTTGCCACCAACAGGCGTTCGCTCGCCAGTCACAGTTACTGGCACGCGGGTGAACGGTTTTATGGCGATAGAAGTTCCGGCAACTCAGGTTTCCGTGTCGGATGCGGTGTCTACCTATCTGTTTAACAGCCAACTGTTGAGCCGCGATGATGGTTCCATGATGTTGGTGCTGCCTCAGGAGTGTCGGGAACACGCCGGAGTATGGGGTTATCTCAATGAACTCCTTGCCGCTGACAACCCGATTAGCGAACTAAAAGTCTTTGACTTACGTGAAAGCATGGCGAATGGCGGCGGCCCGGCGTGCCTGCGGTTGCGGGTGGTATTGACAGAAGAAGAACGCCGGGCGGTGAATCCGGCGGTGATGATGAACGATACCTTGTTTAATGCGCTCAATGACTGGGTGGATCGTTACTACCGCGATCGTCTTACTGCTGCCGATCTGGCCGACCCGCAATTGCTGCGCGAAGGGCGGGAAGCACTGGATGTATTGAGCCAATTACTGAATCTCGGTTCGGTTTATCCGTTCCAGCGCGAGGGAGGGGGCAATGGATAATTTTCTTGCTCTGACCTTAACGGGTAAAAAACCGGTTATCACCGAGCGAGAAATCAACGGCGTTCGCTGGCGCTGGCTGGGCGATGGTGTGCTGGAACTGACGCCATTAACGCCACCGCAAGGCGCGCTGGTGATTTCTGCGGGGATCCACGGTAATGAGACGGCACCTGTGGAAATGCTGGACGCGTTGCTTGGCGCGATATCTCACGGCGAGATCCCGTTACGTTGGCGGTTGCTGGTGATCCTCGGGAATCCTCCTGCGCTGAAGCAAGGGAAACGTTATTGCCATAGCGATATGAACCGAATGTTTGGCGGTCGTTGGCAGCTATTTGCTGAAAGCGGAGAAACCTGTCGGGCGCGCGAACTGGAACAGTGCCTGGAAGATTTTTATGACCAGGGCAAAGAATCTGTGCGTTGGCACCTTGATCTACATACCGCAATTCGTGGCTCCTTGCATCCGCAGTTCGGTGTATTACCGCAACGCGACATTCCCTGGGACGAGAAATTTCTGACGTGGCTGGGTGCGGCGGGGCTGGAGGCGCTGGTGTTCCATCAGGAGCCTGGTGGTACGTTTACCCATTTCAGCGTCAGACATTTTGGCGCGCTGGCCTGTACGTTGGAACTTGGCAAAGCGTTGCCCTTTGGGCAAAACGATCTTCGCCAGTTTGCAGTAACTGCCAGCGCAATTGCTGCGCTGCTATCTGGTGAGAGTGTCGGTATCGTGAGAACACCGCCGCTCCGTTATCGGGTGGTTTCGCAAATTACTCGCCACTCGCCGTCCTTCGAAATGCATATGGCAAGTGACACGCTGAATTTTATGCCGTTTGAGAAAGGAACATTGCTGGCGCAGGACGGAGAGGAACGTTTTACCGTAACCCATGATGTAGAGTATGTGTTATTCCCTAATCCGTTGGTAGCGTTGGGATTACGCGCGGGATTAATGCTCGAAAAAATAAGCTAATACTTACCCGCAGAAATCATTCTGCGGGTATTAAGTTGCTTTCTTATAAATTAATACAGATTAATCCTGGTTATTTGCTTTATTTATCACCAGTCATCCGGTATAGTTCTTCATAATCTCTGCAAAATCATCGTGTTGTAATATTCTCTCATCACTCTCCATCAAATTTTCTTTTTTTCTCCATAATTGGCGCAAAAGTGTTTTTTACACTTTCATTGTTTTACCGTTGCTCTGATTAATTGACGCTAAAGTCAGTAAAGTTAATCTCGTCAACACGGCACGCTACTTAAGAAAGCCGTAATAAATAACTGAAAGGAAGGATATAGAATATGCGTAAATTAACTGCACTGTTTGTTGCCTCTACCCTGGCTCTTGGCGCGGCTAACCTGGCCCATGCCGCAGACACCACTACCGCAGCACCGGCTGACGCGAAGCCGATGATGCACCACAAAGGCAAGTTCGGTCCGCATCAGGACATGATGTTCAAAGACCTGAACCTGACCGACGCGCAGAAACAGCAGATCCACGAAATCATGAAAGGCCAGCGTGACCAGATGAAACGTCCGCCGCTGGAAGAACGCCGCGCAATGCATGACATCATTGCCAGCGATACCTTCGATAAAGCAAAAGCTGAAGCGCAGATCGCAAAAATGGAAGAACAGCGCAAAGCTAACATGCTGGCGCACATGGAAACCCAGAACAAAATTTACAACATCCTGACGCCGGAACAGAAAAAGCAATTTAATGCTAATTTTGAGAAGCGTCTGACAGAACGTCCAGCGGCAAAAGGTAAAATGCCTGCAACTGCTGAATAATCTTTCAGCCAAAAAACTTAAGACCGCCGGTCTTGTCCACTACCTTGCAGTAATGCGGTGGACAGGATCGGCGGTTTTCTTTTCTCTTCTCAAACAGTTGTAAAAAAAGCCTGATCACCACTAACGTAAATCACCCGAGTTGCCGATAACCATCCACGGTTACCTGAACGATAACAATGAAAAGAACGGGCCGGGAGCGAGTATGGAATACTTTGATATGCGTAAAATGTCGGTGAATCTGTGGCGAAACGCTGCCGGTGAAACGCGCGAAATTTGCACTTTCCCACCGGCAAAACGTGATTTTTACTGGCGTGCCAGCATTGCATCCATCGCGGCGAATGGGGAGTTTTCTTTGTTTCCCGGCATGGAAAGGATAGTGACGTTGCTGGAAGGCGGCGAGATGCTCCTTGAAAGCGCAGACCGCTTTAACCATACCTTAAAACCGTTACAGCCTTTTGCCTTTACGGCGGACCAGGTGGTAAAAGCGAAACTGACGGCAGGGCAGATGTCGATGGATTTCAATATTATGACGCGCCTGGATGTCTGTAAGGCGAAAGTCAGAATTGCCGAACGTACGTTTACTACCTTTGGCTCACGCGGCGGGGTGGTGTTTGTGATTAACGGGGCGTGGCAACTGGGCGACAAACTGCTCACTACCGACCAGGGCGTGTGCTGGTTCGATGGCAGGCACACCCTGCGGCTTTTACAACCGCAAGGTAAACTGTTGTTCAGTGAAATCAACTGGCTCGCTGGTCATTCGCCGGATCAAGTTCAGTAATTTCATAGTTACCGGAAAGCAGCGGCTTACAAAGAATTTTATAACCGTCGTGATCAAACCCGGCGGGTGTCCGAATTAACGTTGTCGCTTCTTCCAGCGAATTAACCGCCCCCAGCCACAGCCAGTTTTGAATAATATGATATTGAGTCATTTCCGGGTGCTGTTCTTTCAGTGCCACCGCACCTTGCCAAGGCCAACACACCACTCGCAAACGCTCCAGAGACTGGCGCAAGCGTAGCGCATGTTCCTCATGGCTCTCTTTACCGCAGCATGCTCCGGCGCAACGTTTTAGCGCTGAACGAAAACATGCACGACCGCGACTTAACGGTTCCAGTCCCAACAGGCCATAACAAAGTTTTTGTTCATCAGCGATGCTCTGCAATGCTTGCAAAGCTGCGCGCCTATTGGCAAACAGGCCAAACAGGTTGGGGGCTCGTGAAAAATCCACCTCTTTGGCATACACCACATCGACGCGCTTTTCATTTAATTGCAGGGCACAGAGCTGGCGATTGCGGCGCAACCGTTTATTAAACAGCGGCTGTTGTTCTTTGATTAATCGCGCTTCAAGGAGCAGAGCGCCGATTTCGCCTGCGGTGCAGATCCAGCTAATTCGCCGGGATTGCCGTAGCATGGCGGCTTCATCCGGGGTGCGTAAATGAGAAAGCACCCGACTGCGGATATTAACGCTTTTGCCGATATAGAGCGGCATGGTGTCACTTTCGCCATGAAACAGATACACCCCTGGTCGGGTGGGTAAGTCATTAAGGAATGAATGTAAATGTTCGGGATATTCATAAATTGCCGCAGCTTCAAATTCGAGCCGCGGAGAAGTTAAACGCCGTACCACTGTTGACTCCGAATGCTGGTTATCTATCCAGTGTAACAGGCGGGAGGCGATTAAAAAAGAGGCGGGTTGATGACAAAGGTTACACCGTCTGACGTGCTACGCCTGTCAGGCCTATTCGACTCCTGCAATGTATTGAATTTGCATAGTTTTGTAGGTAGAATAAGGCGTTCACGCCGCATCCGGCGTGAACAAATTACTCTTTTTCGCACAATCCAATAGGTGCAAATTATTACTTTTTCCAGAAATCATCGAAAACGTTAATTGGCGGACGGCGTTTATGTTCGGTTTTCAGATACCAGTTCTCTATTGTTCTGGCGACCTGTTCAGGTAGGTTTTTCCCTTCCAGATAGTCGTCGATATTGTCATAGGTCACGCCGAGTGCCACTTCATCTGGCAGAGAAGGGCGATCATCTTCAAGATCGGCAGTTGGGGCTTTCTTATAAAGGTGTTCCGGGCAACCTAATGCCGTCAGTAACTGTTTACCCTGGCGTTTGTTGAGACGATACAGCGGATTAATATCCGTACCGCCGTCACCATATTTAGTGAAGAATCCGGTAATGGCTTCTGCTGCATGATCGGTGCCCACCACGACACCGCTGGTCATACCCGCAATGCTATATTGTGCTTTCATCCGCTCACGCGCTTTTTCATTGCCACGGACAAAATCGCTCAGTTCAATGCCTGCTTCCCGCAATGCCTGCTCGCTAGCCAATACCGCGCCCTTGATATTAACGGTTAATACGCGATCCGGTTGAATAAAGGCAATGGCATCCTGGCAATCTTGTTCGTCAGCCTGAACACCATAGGGCAGGCGTACGGCAATAAATTGCAGTGATTCGTTGCGAGTTTCCTGGCGCAGCTCATTAATCGCCATCTGGCACAGCTTTCCGGCAAGCGTGGAGTCCTGACCGCCGCTGATCCCGAGCACCAGTGATTTAATGAACGGATAAGTTTGCAGGTAGCTTTTCAGAAAATCGACACTACGACGAATTTCCTCTTCAGCATTAATCTGCGGTTTTGCGCCCAGCGCCTTTATTATTTGTTGTTGCAATGTCATTGAACCCCTCCAGACAGAAAAGACAAAACTTCCTTAAAGCTAACCCGTTGCTACTGAAACGACAAGCGACAGCGGGCTGAATGGTGGTTAAAACGTCATACAGGAATCCTCTGAAAGCGGAGCCGTTTCGTTCACGGGCTTGAAAAAGCGCCCAATGTATTCCAGGCTTATCTAACACGCTGATAAACAAGAGGACGGAATATGAACAAGAATATGGCAGGAATTCTGAGTGCAGCGGCGGTATTAACCATGCTGGCGGGTTGTACAGCTTATGATCGTACCAAAGACCAGTTTGTACAGCCTGTGGTGAAAGACGTCAAAAAAGGCATGAGCCGGGCGCAGGTTGCACAAATTGCGGGTAAACCTTCGTCTGAAGTGAGCATGATCCATGCTCGCGGTACTTGCCAGACCTACATCCTGGGTCAACGTGATGGTAAAGCAGAAACCTACTTTGTCGCGTTAGATGATACCGGACATGTCATCAACTCCGGTTATCAGACCTGTGCTGAATACGACACTGATCCACAGGCTGCGAAGTAATCAATTCGTCTGAAAGCTTGAGTAACAACGGAAACCGGCCATTGCGCCGGTTTTTTTTGGCCTGAGTTCTTAATTATCTTCGCGAATTATTTGCCCGAAATGTGAAGAGGGTCATAACCACAGGTCAAGGAGAAACAATTTATAAGGTCAAAGAAATACTATTGCTCAGGTCTATACCGTATACTCCTTTCAGCCACAAAAAAAGTCATGTTGGTTTCGCAAGTTACCCAGAGCATGGAAGCAGGTCAAGGCTTGCGGAGTGTCTGGCTGACAGATAATCGTCGATGAGGGCAGTTTTATGGAAAAGAAACACATTTATCTGTTTTGTTCTGCGGGCATGTCTATCTCTTTACTGGTATCAAAAATGCGCGCACAGGCAGAAAAATATGAAGTTCCGGTCATTATTGAAGCATTTCCGGAAACACTGGCTGGTGAAAAAGGTCAGAATGCCGATGTCGTGTTATTAGGGCCGCAGATTGCTTATATGTTGCCCGAAATCCAGCGTTTGTTACCCAACAAACCGGTTGAAGTAATTGACTCGCTGCTTTATGGCAAAGTCGATGGTTTAGGCGTGCTTAAGGCTGCGGTTGCAGCGATTAAAAAAGCCGCAGCAAATTAATTTATTTTAAATTTTCCCGTCAAAGAGTTATTTCATAAATCAATACCGTAATATTTAAATTGCGGTTTTTAAGGGTATTTTTCTATGAGTAATGTTATTGCATCGCTTGAAAAGGTACTCCTCCCTTTTGCAGTTAAAATAGGAAAGCAGCCACACGTTAATGCAATCAAAAATGGCTTTATTCGCTTAATGCCGTTAACCCTTGCGGGGGCCATGTTTGTATTAATTAACAACGTTTTTCTAAGCTTTGGGGAGGGGTCGTTTTTTATTCCTTAGGTATTCGCCTCGACGCCTCAACCATTGAAACACTTAATGGTCTGAAAGGTATTGGCGGCAACGTATATAACGGAACATTAGGAATAATGTCTTTAATGGCACCGTTCTTTATTGGCATGGCGCTGGCAGAAGAGCGTAAAGTCGATGCGCTGGCGGCTGGGTTGTTATCCGTTGCAGCATTTATGACCGTCACCCCATATAGTGTCGGTGAGGCCTATGCGGTTGGCGCAAACTGGTTAGGTGGGGCGAATATCATCTCCGGGATTATTATTGGCCTGGTGGTGGCAGAAATGTTTACCTTTATTGTCCGCCGCAATTGGGTCATTAAACTGCCCGACAGCGTACCTGCTTCAGTATCGCGTTCTTTCTCGGCATTAATTCCCGGCTTTATTATTCTTTCCGTGATGGGGATTATTGCCTGGGCGTTGAATACCTGGGGCACCAACTTCCATCAGATCATTATGGATACCATCTCAACCCCACTGGCATCGTTGGGTAGCGTGGTGGGCTGGGCCTATGTGATCTTTGTTCCACTGCTCTGGTTCTTCGGTATTCATGGCGCGCTGGCGCTGACCGCACTGGACAACGGCATTATGACGCCGTGGGCGCTGGAAAATATCGCGACCTATCAGCAATATGGTTCCGTCGAAGCGGCGCTGGCAGCCGGTAAGACCTTCCATATCTGGGCCAAGCCGATGCTGGACTCCTTTATTTTCCTTGGGGGCAGTGGTGCGACTTTAGGCCTGATCCTGGCTATCTTTATCGCCTCTCGCCGTGCTGATTATCGTCAGGTGGCAAAACTGGCGCTGCCGTCCGGCATCTTCCAGATTAACGAACCGATTCTGTTTGGTCTGCCAATTATCATGAACCCGGTGATGTTTATCCCGTTTGTACTGGTACAACCGATTCTGGCGGCAATCACCCTCGCAGCGTACTACATGGGCATCATTCCTCCGGTGACCAATATTGCACCGTGGACCATGCCAACCGGTCTGGGAGCCTTCTTTAACACCAACGGTAGCGTCGCCGCATTGCTGGTCGCACTCTTCAACCTTGGCATCGCAACGTTAATTTATCTGCCCTTTGTTGTGGTGGCTAACAAAGCACAAAATGCGATTGATAAAGAAGAGAGCGAAGAAGATATCGCTAACCCCTGAAATTTTAATCGATGCCGGTACGGGTAATCTTGCCGGTAAGAAGAGAGAGGAACGATGTATGATGGATCTCGATAATATTCCTGATACGCAAACAGAAGCTGAAGAGCTGGAAGAAGTGGTGATGGGGCTTATCATCAACTCTGGACAAGCGCGTAGCCTGGCGTATGCCGCATTGAAACAGGCGAAGCAGGGCGATTTTGCCGCAGCGAAAGCCATGATGGATCAGTCACGGATGGCATTGAATGAAGCGCATCTGGTACAGACGAAACTGATTGAAGGCGATGCGGGCGAAGGTAAGATGAAAGTGAGTCTGGTGCTGGTCCACGCTCAGGATCATTTAATGACGTCCATGCTTGCGCGTGAACTGATTACTGAATTAATTGAGCTTCATGAAAAACTGAAGGCATAAGGAGTCGATGATGCAGCCAGTGATTAACGCGCCGGAAATTGCCACTGCCCGAGAACAGCAGTTGTTTAATGGCAAAAACTTCCATGTGTTTATCTATAACAAAACTGAGAGTATCAGCGGACTGCATCAGCACGACTATTATGAATTTACTCTGGTATTAACCGGGCGTTATTTCCAGGAGATTAACGGTAAGCGCGTGTTACTGGAACGGGGCGATTTTGTTTTTATTCCGTTAGGTTCGCACCATCAAAGTTTTTATGAGTTTGGTGCCACGCGCATATTGAACGTTGGGATCAGTAAACGCTTTTTTGAGCAGCATTACCTGCCGTTGTTGCCTTATTGCTTTGTTGCTTCGCAGGTATACCGGACCAATAACGCTTTTCTCACCTATGTGGAAACAGTGATTTCTTCATTAAATTTCCGCGAAACAGGGCTGGAAGAGTTTGTTGAGATGGTTACTTTTTATGTCATTAACCGTTTACGTCATTACCGCGAAGAACAGGTGATTGATGATGTACCGTAGTGGCTGAAAAGTACGGTAGAAAAGATGCATGATAAAGAGCAGTTTAGTGAATCGGCGCTGGAGAATATGGTGACGTTGTCAGCCAAATCACAGGAATATTTGACGCGAGCGACTCAACGATATTATGGCAAAACACCAATGCAGATTATTAATGAGATCCGGGTAATGACTCCAACTTACTGATAGTGTTTTATGTTCAGATAATGCCCGATGACCTTGTCATGCAGCTCCAC
>NZ_JBDYCV010000082.1:0-17568 GCF_040495915.1 Shigella sp. FJ200513
TCTGATGGAAATGGAAGCCACGCAAGCACCTTAAAATCACCATCATACACTAAATCAGTAAGTTGGCAGCATTACCGTCTTGCCGAAGAAGATCCAGCTTCTGCAACCAGGCCATTCAGAACTGAAGTGAAGCGCAGTCGACTGTTAATTGACGAGTATCTGTTAATCAGGAAAATAGCAGACGTCCAGAACGAATGGTTCGGCCTTTGCATGGATCTTGCACTGGTAACAGGACAGCGCAAAGGAGATCTGGCGGCTATGAGATGGGAGGATATAAGAGATAGCAGGCTATACGTGGAACAACAAAAAACAGGGGCAAAAATTCGCATTTCTCTCCCCACCACGATTTCCAGATTGAATTTAACACTTGCCGATGTACTGGATAACTTGAAAAAAATAAACGGTAAAAACGAAAAGTTACTCGGAGGGAAGACAGCCAGGACAATTGCAGCACAGTTCAGGATTGCCCGAGACACATCCGGATTGAAATGGGAAGGTGACCCACCGCCATTTCATGAAATCCGAAGTTTATCCGGTCGCCTGCACTCAGCAGAAAAAGGCAGTGATTTCACTCAGGCGCTCCTTGGACATCGTTCATCCAGCATGACGGATAAATACCGTGACGGACGAGGGAGGGAATGGAAAGACATTTAGAATTAATTTCGAATGATTTCGAAATGCCACTTGTAATTAATTGATTATAAAGAATTAATTCCTAAAGAGCATTTGCTTCATGAATGCTCCTTTGCATTTAGCAACTGACTGTAACAGCTAAAATTAGTCGCTTTTGGCGGTGAATGCTGAATTAAAACGCAGAATTTTGTCCGATAGTGGTATCGGTGTACCATTCGCGCAGACGAAAATTCTTAACCTTAATCTGGAATACGCCATGACCACACGCGTGATTGCTCTCGACTTAGACGGCACCTTATTGACCCCGAAAAAGACCTTGCTTCCATCATCGATAGAAGCCCTGGCCCGCGCTCGCGAAGCAGGCTATCAATTAATCATCGTCACAGGTCGCCATCACGTCGCTATTCATCCTTTTTATCAGGCGCTGGCGCTGGATACACCTGCTATTTGCTGTAATGGCACCTATTTGTATGATTATCATGCAAAAACCGTGCTGGAAGCGGACCCAATGCCCGTTAATAAAGCCCTGCAACTCATTGAGATGCTGAATGAACACCACATTCACGGTCTGATGTATGTCGATGATGCAATGGTCTATGAGCACCCGACCGGGCATGTCATTCGCACGTCTAACTGGGCGCAAACCCTGCCGCCGGAACAGCGTCCGACTTTCACACAAGTCGCTTCTCTGGCTGAAACGACGCAACAAGTTAACGCCGTATGGAAGTTCGCCCTGACGCACGATGACCTGCCGCAATTGCAGCATTTTGGTAAGCATGTCGAACATGAACTGGGACTGGAGTGTGAATGGTCCTGGCACGATCAGGTTGATATTGCACACGGCGGCAACAGCAAAGGTAAACGTTTGACGAAATGGGTTGAGGCGCAAGGTTGGTCGATGGAAAACGTCGTGGCATTCGGCGATAACTTTAATGATATCAGTATGCTGGAAGCCGCTGGTACAGGCGTGGCGATGGGCAACGCCGATGACGCGGTAAAAGCGCGCGCCAACATTGTGATTGGTGATAACACCACCGACAGCATTGCCCAGTTCATTTATAGCCACCTGATTTAATCAGGCGGTTATCGACACACTTTTAATTTGCGCGTACAGCCACAGGCCAGGTTTGATCGCCAGTTCATCCCTGGCCCACGGGCTGATACGCGCCCACAGCGTTTTACCGCCGACTTCCAGCTCCACTTCCACCTGGCCGTTGTCGTCATAACTATTAACAACTTTTGCCCGCAATACGTTACGAATGCTGGTTTGCTGCGGCGGTTGTAAAACCAGAGAAACATCGGAAGCCTGAATGCGGATACGTAGCGCAGCTTGCAGCGGTTCGCCCAGCTTATTGACCCACAAATGCTGATCGCCCAGCGCCAGCGCGGTCATCGCGTAATGCGGATGATGCTCAAGCACCGTCACTTTCAGAATGCTACTTTGTTGCTCTTTCGGCAGCCACGGATTCATCACGCTACTGCCCCACACTTCCTCCAGCGCGCCAAAGGCTTTCACCTGACCGTTTTCCAGTACCATCACTCTGTCTGCCAGATGGAGGATCTCATCCAGCGAATGGCTGACATACAACATCGGAATGTTGATTTCCCGTGTCAGCCGTTGCAGATAAGGCAACAGTTCGCGTTTACGCGGAATATCCAGTGACGCCAGCGGTTCATCCAGCAACAGCAATTCCGGTGCTGTCAGCAAAGCCCGACCAATCGCCACGCGCTGTTTTTCGCCTCCGGACAGGCTGCCTGGTAAACGGTCAAGCAACGGTTCAATGCCTAAAAGCGCCACCAGCTTATCGAACTGATCGACCATACTTTTCGACATGCCGTAGCGCAGATTGCCACGCACTTTGTAATGCGGGAACAACCGCGCATCCTGAAAAACATAGCCAACACGACGCTTTTCCGGCGTCAGGCAGATACCTTTTTCGGCATCATTTAGTACCCGCCCATTGAGGACAATCCGCCCTTTTTGCGGGCGCGTCAGTCCACTGATGGCGTTAATCAGCGAAGTTTTTCCGGCACCGGAGACGCCAAAGATAGCAGTGATGCCATTGGCGGGCAGCGTTTCATTAATGGTCAGGCAATGGTTGCCCAACGTCTGGGAAAAATTCAGCTCCAGCATGATTAGCGCCCCGCCCGTTCACGGCTGATTCTGGCCAGCCATTCTGAAATCAACAGGGAGATCATCGCCAGCGCAATAGAAATAATGCACAGTCTCGCCGCGCCACTTTCCCCGCCGGGGGTCTGGATCAGGGTATACATGGCAGAAGGAATGGTTCGCGTTTCGCTAGGAATGTTCGACACAAAGGTGATGGTTGCACCAAACTCACCGAGAGAACGAGCAAAAGCCAGTACCGTACCAACAATAATTCCCGGTAAGGTCAGCGGTAACGTGATAGTAAAGAAAACGCGCCAGCGCCCGGCACCTAGTGTTCTTGCGGCCTGTTCCAGTTTGACATCAACCCCTTCCAGCGCCAGACGAATTGCCCGCACCATCAGCGGAAACGACATGACGGCGGCAGCGAGAACCGCGCCGCGCCAGCTAAAGGCGAAGGTAATACCAAACCAGTCATACAGACGTTCACCGATAAATCCGCGCCGTCCCATCGAAACTAATAATAAGTAACCGACGACCACGGGCGGTAACACCAGCGGTAGATGCAGTACGCTGTCGAGCAGAGCTTTGCCCGGAAACGTGCAACGCACCAGTAACCAGGCAAAAAAGATCCCAAACGGCAGGCTAAACAGCACAGCCAGGGAAGAAACTTTCAGGCTTAATAAAACTGCCTGCCATTCTGGATCGGTCAGTATCATTACTTGGTTGTAAATCCGTAACGTTTAAAGATTTCCGCTGCCTGCGGTCCCTTCAGATAATCATAAAATGCTTTCACTGTCGCATTGTTATGCCCTTCCACAACAGCAACCGGATATTCCACTTTTTTATGTGAATCTTCCGGGAAGGTGGCAACCACTTTTACCCCTTTGCTGGCAACTGCGTCAGAACCGTAGACAATGCCCAGAGGCGCTTCGTTACGTTCGACCAGCGCCAGCGCCCCACGAACATCTTCCGCTGGGGCCAGTTTCGGAGAGAGCGTATCCCATGCGCCCAGTTTTTGCAGTGCTTCTTTTGCATAAATGCCAGCGGGAACATGTTCCGGATCGCCAACCGCCAGGCGACCGCCATTCAGCAGCGAAGTCCAGTTAGTTTTGCTGTCGATGGTGAAATCTTTCTGCTCGCTGGCTTTCGGTGCTACAACGACCAGGCTATTGCCGAGCAGTGTCTGACGCGTAGCAGTATCGATCGCTTTTTTATCAACCGCATAATCCATCCATTTCTGATCGGCAGAAATAAACAGATCCGCAGGGGCACCCGCTTCAATCTGACGGGCGAGAGTAGATGACGAAGCGAAAGAAGAAACCACATCCACGCCTTTCTCTTTTTTATACTGCGTAGCAATGTCCTGCATTGCGTTAGTCAGTGATGCGGCGGCGAACACCGTGATTTTCCCTTCATCTGCCAGTGCATTGCCAGCAACTGCGAAAGAGAGTGCCGCCCCGGCAAACAAGTTCAACCATTTACGAGCCATTGGTAACCCCTTAATGTAACGTTATGTAGGCGACAATATAACGACTAACTCGGAATTTTCCCAGCAGTTATTGCTAACCTTTGTGAGGTAGATAAGAAAAAATATCGGCAGGAAAAGCAGGAAGTTGAGAAAAAGAAAATGCCCGACTAAGCGGGCACTCAGGGAATCAATGATTTTGTCCGGGCTGGTCTTTTTTACCAACACCAGAAAAGATGTTGAATACTTCACCAAGACCGTAAATCAGACCCAGGATGATGGCCATCACGACAGGTACCATGATTACGGCGAATACCAGACTTTTTAATAACTCTAACATGGTCAACTCCAGATATAGTCATGAGACTATTCTAACCGCTAAGCACAGAAAAGCACTCCCCTTTTGTGCGGTCAGCTTTGCGTGGCGTTCGTTTTCCGTCACAATAAGACTTTTGCCAGGACATTGTTATGCAGGCCGAAATCCTTCTCACCCTTAAGCTCCAACAAAAATTATTCGCCGACCCGCGCCGCATTTCGCTACTAAAACACATTGCGCTTTCCGGTTCCATTAGCCAGGGAGCGAAAGATGCCGGTATCAGCTATAAAAGCGCCTGGGATGCCATTAACGAGATGAATCAGTTAAGTGAGCATATTCTGGTCGAGCGCGCAACAGGCGGTAAAGGTGGCGGAGGCGCAGTACTGACCCGCTATGGTCAGCGACTGATTCAGCTCTATGACTTACTGGCGCAAATCCAGCAAAAAGCCTTTGATGTGTTAAGTGACGATGACGCCCTGCCGCTGAACAGCCTGCTGGCCGCGATCTCACGTTTTTCACTGCAAACCAGCGCCCGTAACCAGTGGTTCGGTACCATCACCGCCCGCGATCATGATGACGTTCAACAGCATGTTGATGTCTTACTGGCTGACGGAAAAACACGCCTGAAAGTCGCAATTACCGCACAAAGCGGCGCACGTCTGGGGCTGGATGAAGGCAAAGAAGTGTTGATATTGCTAAAAGCGCCGTGGGTAGGCATTACTCAGGACGAAGCGGTCGCACAAAACGCCGACAACCAATTACCGGGTATTATTAGTCATATTGAGCGCGGCGCAGAGCAGTGCGAAGTATTAATGGCGCTACCCGACGGGCAAACACTGTGCGCCACAGTGCCGGTAAATGAAGCGACTTCTCTTCAGCAAGGGCAGAATGTCACGGCCTACTTTAATGCCGACAGCGTGATTATCGCCACGCTGTGCTAAGCGTGTTGACAATTTGTTATGAAACACGTATCCCTGTCAGTAATCGCTGCACAAAATGGGATATAAAATGTCATCGTTGCAAATTTTGCAAGGCACGTTTCGTCTTAGCGACACAAAAACGCTGCAATTGCCTCAGCTAACGTTAAACGCGGGTGATAGTTGGGCGTTTGTCGGTTCGAATGGAAGTGGAAAGTCGGCGCTGGCCCGCGCGCTGGCGGGGGAACTTCCGCTTTTGAAAGGTGAACGGCAAAGCCAGTTTTCCCACATCACTCGTCTCTCCTTCGAGCAATTGCAAAAGCTCGTCAGCGACGAATGGCAACGGAATAACACCGATATGCTCGGCCCTAGCGAAGATTACACCGGACGCACTACGGCTGAGATTATTCAGGATGAAGTAAAGGATGCACCGCGTTGCATGCAACTGGCGCAGCAGTTCGGTATTACCGCCCTCCTCGACCGACGCTTTAAATACCTTTCCACTGGCGAGACGCGAAAAACCCTGCTGTGTCAGGCGCTGATGTCGGAGCCTGACTTGTTGATTCTTGATGAGCCGTTCGATGGCCTGGATGTTGCCTCACGTCAGCAGCTGGCTGAGCGACTCGCCTCGTTACATCAGTCCGGTATTACTTTGGTACTGGTGCTCAATCGCTTCGATAAGATCCCGGAATTTGTCCAGTTTGCTGGCGTGCTGGCGGATTGTACGTTAGCGGAAACTGGCGCTAAAGAGGAACTGCTCCAGCAAGCACTCGTCGCGCAACTTGCGCATAGTGAACAGCTTGAAGGTGTGCAACTGCCGGAGCCGGATGAACCTTCAGCACGTCACGCCTTACCCGCCAACGAATCGCGCATTGTGCTGAACAATGGCGTGGTTTCTTATAATGATCGCCCCATTCTTAATAACCTTAGCTGGCAGGTGAATCCAGGCGAACACTGGCAAATTGTCGGGCCAAATGGCGCGGGAAAATCGACGTTATTAAGCCTGATTACTGGCGATCATCCGCAAGGTTACAGCAACGATTTGACGCTTTTCGGCCGACGTCGCGGCAGCAGCGAAACCATCTGGGACATCAAAAAGCATATCGGTTACGTCAGCAGTAGTTTGCATCTGGATTACCGGGTCAGCACTACCGTGCGTAATGTGATTCTTTCTGGCTATTTTGATTCGATTGGCATTTATCAGGTCGTTTCGGATCGCCAGCAAAAACTGGTGCAGCAGTGGCTGGATATTCTCGGCATTGATAAACACACGGCTGACGCTCCGTTCCATAGTCTTTCCTGGGGACAGCAGCGTTTGGCGCTGATCGTCCGCGCACTGGTGAAACATCCGACGTTGCTTATTCTCGATGAACCACTACAGGGGCTTGATCCGCTCAATCGCCAACTTATCCGCCGTTTTGTTGATGTGCTGATTAGCGAAGGTGAAACGCAATTGTTGTTTGTTTCGCACCACGCTGAAGATGCGCCTGCCTGTATTACCCATCGCCTTGAGTTCGTGCCGGACGGTGGACTCTATCGCTATGTGCTGACAAAAATATATTGAGTCGGTAGTGCTGACCTTGCCGGAGGCGGCCTAAGCGCACTCTCCGGCCAACGGTTCGACGCATGCAGGCATGAAACCGCTTCTTTTTTCAGATAAAAAGCGCAATCATTCATAAACCCTCTGTTTTATAATCACTTAATCGCGCATAAAAAACGGCTAAATTCTTGTGTAAACGATTCCACTAATTTATTCCATGTCACACTTTTCGCATCTTTGTTATGCTATGGTTATTTCATACCATAAGCCTAATGGAGCGAATTATGAGAGTTCTGGTTACCGGTGGTAGCGGTTACATTGGAAGTCATACCTGCGTGCAATTACTGCAAAACGGTCATGATGTCATCATTCTTGATAACCTCTGTAACAGTAAGCGCAGCGTACTGCCTGTTATCGAGCGTTTAGGCGGCAAACATCCAACGTTTGTTGAAGGCGATATTCGTAACGAAGCGTTGATGACCGAGATCCTGCACGATCACGCTATCGACACCGTGATCCACTTCGCCGGGCTGAAAGCCGTCGCCGAATCGGTACAAAAACCGCTGGAATATTACGACAACAATGTCAACGGCACTCTGCGCCTGATTAGCGCCATGCGCGCCGCTAACGTCAAAAACTTTATTTTTAGCTCCTCCGCCACCGTTTATGGCGATCAGCCCCAAATTCCATACGTTGAAAGCTTCCCGACCGGCACACCGCAAAGCCCTTATGGCAAAAGCAAATTGATGGTGGAACAGATCCTCACCGACCTGCAAAAAGCCCAGCCGGACTGGAGCATTGCCCTGCTGCGCTACTTCAACCCGGTTGGCGCGCATCCGTCGGGCGATATGGGCGAAGATCCGCAAGGCATTCCGAATAACCTGATGCCATACATCGCCCAAGTTGCTGTAGGCCGTCGCGACTCGCTGGCGATTTTTGGTAACGATTATCCGACCGAAGATGGTACTGGCGTACGCGATTACATCCACGTAATGGATCTGGCGGACGGTCACGTCGTGGCGATGGAAAAACTGGCGAACAAGCCAGGCGTACACATCTACAACCTCGGTGCTGGCGTAGGCAGCAGCGTGCTGGACGTGGTTAATGCCTTCAGCAAAGCCTGCGGCAAACCGGTTAACTATCATTTTGCACCGCGTCGCGAAGGCGACCTTCCGGCCTACTGGGCGGACGCCAGCAAAGCCGACCGTGAACTGAACTGGCGCGTAACGCGCACACTCGATGAAATGGCGCAGGACACCTGGCACTGGCAGTCACGCCATCCACAGGGATATCCCGATTAAGGAACGACCATGACGCAATTTAATCCCGTTGATCATCCACATCGCCGCTACAACCCGCTCACCGGGCAATGGATTCTGGTTTCACCGCACCGCGCTAAGCGCCCCTGGCAGGGGGCGCAGGAAACGCCAGCCAAACAGGTGTTACCTGCGCACGATCCAGATTGCTTCCTCTGCGCAGGTAATGTGCGGGTGACAGGCGATAAAAACCCCGATTACACCGGGACTTACGTTTTCACTAATGACTTTGCGGCCTTGATGTCTGACACGCCAGATGCGCCAGAAAGCAACGATCCTTTGATGCGTTGCCAGAGCGCGCGCGGTACCAGCCGGGTGATCTGCTTTTCACCGGATCACAGTAAAACGTTGCCAGAACTGAGCGTTGCGGCATTGACGGAAATCGTCAAAACCTGGCAGGAGCAAACCGCAGAGCTGGGAAAAACGTACCCGTGGGTGCAGGTCTTTGAAAACAAAGGTGCGGCGATGGGCTGCTCTAACCCGCATCCGCACGGACAGATTTGGGCAAATAGCTTCCTGCCTAACGAAGCTGAGTGCGAAGACCGCCTGCAAAAAGAATATTTTGCCGAACAGAAATCACCAATGCTGGTGGATTATGTTCAGCGCGAGCTGGCAGACGGTAGCCGTACCGTTGTCGAAACCGAACACTGGTTAGCCGTTGTGCCTTACTGGGCTGCCTGGCCGTTCGAAACGCTACTGCTGCCCAAAGCCCACGTTTTGCGGATCACCGATTTGACCGACGCCCAGCGCAGCGATTTGGCGCTGGCGTTGAAAAAGCTGACCAGTCGTTATGACAACCTCTTCCAGTGCTCCTTCCCCTACTCTATGGGCTGGCACGGCGCACCATTTAATGGCGAAGAGAATCAACACTGGCAGCTGCACGCGCACTTTTATCCGCCTCTGCTGCGCTCCGCCACCGTACGTAAATTTATGGTTGGTTATGAAATGCTGGCAGAGACCCAGCGAGACCTGACCGCAGAACAGGCAGCAGAGCGTTTGCGCGCAGTCAGCGATATCCATTTTCGCGAATCCGGAGTGTAAGAAATGAGTCTGAAAGAAAAAACACAATCTCTGTTTGCCAACGCATTTGGCTACCCTGCCACTCACACCATTCAGGCGCCTGGCCGCGTGAATTTGATTGGTGAACACACCGACTACAACGACGGTTTCGTTCTGCCCTGCGCGATTGATTATCAAACCGTGATCAGCTGTGCACCACGCGATGACCGTAAAGTTCGCGTGATGGCAGCCGATTATGAAAATCAGCTCGACGAGTTTTCCCTCAATGCGCCCATTGTCGCGCATGAAAACTATCAATGGGCGAACTACGTTCGTGGCGTGGTGAAACATCTGCAACTGCGTAACAACAGCTTCGGCGGTGTGGACATGGTGATCAGCGGCAATGTGCCGCAGGGTGCCGGGTTAAGTTCTTCCGCTTCACTGGAAGTCGCGGTCGGAACCGTATTGCAGCAGCTTTATCATCTGCCGCTGGACGGCGCACAAATCGCGCTTAACGGTCAGGAAGCAGAAAACCAGTTTGTTGGCTGTAACTGCGGGATCATGGATCAGCTAATTTCCGCACTCGGCAAGAAAGATCATGCCTTGCTGATTGACTGCCGCTCACTGGGGACTAAAGCAGTTTCCATGCCGAAAGGTGTGGCTGTCGTCATCATCAACAGTAACTTCAAACGTACCCTGGTTGGCAGCGAATACAACACCCGTCGTGAACAGTGCGAAACCGGTGCGCGTTTCTTCCAGCAGCCAGCTCTGCGCGATGTCACCATTGAAGAGTTCAACGCTGTTGCACATGAGCTGGACCCAATCGTGGCGAAACGCGTGCGTCATATCCTGACTGAAAACGCCCGCACCGTTGAAGCTGCCAGCGCGCTGGAGCAAGGCGACCTGAAACGTATGGGCGAGTTGATGGCCGAGTCTCATGCCTCTATGCGCGATGATTTCGAAATCACCGTGCCGCAAATTGACACTCTGGTAGAAATCGTCAAAGCTGTGATTGGCGACAAAGGTGGCGTACGCATGACCGGCGGCGGATTTGGCGGCTGTATCGTCGCGCTGATCCCGGAAGAGCTGGTGCCTGCCGTACAGCAAGCTGTCGCTGAACAATATGAAGCAAAAACAGGTATTAAAGAGACTTTTTACGTTTGTAAACCATCACAAGGAGCAGGACAGTGCTGAACGAAACTCCCGCACTGGCACCCGATGGTCAGCCGTACCGACTGTTAACTTTGCGTAACAACGCAGGGATGGTAGTCACGCTGATGGACTGGGGTGCGACTTTACTTTCCGCCCGTATTCCGCTTTCCGATGGCAGCGTCCGCGAGGCGCTGCTCGGCTGTGCCAGTCCGGAATGCTATCAGGATCAGGCTGCGTTTCTGGGGGCCTCTATTGGTCGTTATGCCAACCGCATCGCCAATAGTCGCTATACCTTTGACGGTGAAACCGTGACGCTTTCGCCAAGCCAGGGCGTTAACCAGCTGCACGGCGGCCCGGAAGGGTTCGACAAACGTCGCTGGCAGATTGTGAACCAGAACGATCGTCAGGTGCTGTTTGCCCTGAGTTCAGATGATGGCGATCAGGGCTTCCCGGGTAATCTCGGCGCGACGGTGCAATATCGTCTGACCGACGATAACCGTATCTCCATTACTTATCGCGCCACAGTTGATAAACCTTGCCCGGTGAATATGACTAATCACGTCTATTTCAATCTTGACGGCGAGCAGTCTGACGTGCGCAATCACAAGTTGCAGATTCTGGCGGACGAATATCTTCCGGTTGATGAAGGCGGCATTCCGCACGACGGCTTGAAATCTGTCGCCGGAACGTCTTTTGATTTCCGCAGCGCCAAAATCATCGCCAGTGAGTTTCTTGCCGACGACGATCAGCGCAAAGTGAAAGGTTACGATCACGCATTCTTGTTACAGGCCAAAGGCGATGGCAAGAAAGTGGCGGCGCATGTCTGGTCAGCAGATGAAAAATTGCAGCTGAAGGTCTACACCACCGCTCCGGCTCTTCAATTCTACTCCGGCAACTTCCTCGGCGGCACACCGTCGCGGGGAACCGAACCTTACGCCGACTGGCAAGGGCTGGCGTTGGAAAGCGAGTTTCTGCCGGACAGCCCGAACCACCCTGAATGGCCGCAACCGGACTGCTTCCTGCGTCCTGGCGAAGAGTATTCCAGCCTGACGGAATATCAGTTTATTGCTGAGTAATGTTAAGCCCTCGTCATGAGGGCTTTATCTTCATATTGTTCAAATCACCAGCAAACACCGACATATTTGCAACTCAATATTCACAACAACCTTACACTGCGCCACTATTTTCGCTATGGTTATGCGTAAGCATTGCTGTTGCTTCGTCACGGCAATATAATGAGAATTATTATCATTAAAAGATGATTTGAGGAGTAAGCATATGGCTGTAACTAAGCTGGTTCTGGTTCGTCATGGCGAAAGTCAGTGGAACAAAGAAAACCGTTTCACCGGTTGGTACGACGTGGATCTGTCTGAGAAAGGCGTAAGCGAAGCAAAAGCAGCAGGTAAGCTGCTGAAAGAGGAAGGTTACAGCTTTGACTTTGCTTACACTTCTGTGCTGAAACGCGCTATCCATACCCTGTGGAATGTGCTGGACGAACTGGATCAGGCATGGCTGCCCGTTGAGAAATCCTGGAAACTGAACGAACGTCACTACGGTGCGTTGCAGGGTCTGAACAAAGCGGAAACTGCTGAAAAGTATGGCGACGAGCAGGTGAAACAGTGGCGTCGTGGTTTTGCAGTGACTCCGCCGGAACTGACTAAAGATGATGAGCGTTATCCGGGTCACGATCCGCGTTACGCGAAACTGAGCGAGAAAGAATTGCCGCTGACGGAAAGCCTGGCGCTGACCATTGACCGCGTGATCCCTTACTGGAATGAAACCATTCTGCCGCGTATGAAGAGCGGTGAGCGCGTAATCATCGCCGCACACGGTAACTCCCTGCGTGCGCTGGTGAAATATCTTGATAACATGAGCGAAGAAGAGATTCTTGAGCTGAATATCCCGACTGGCGTGCCGCTGGTGTATGAGTTCGACGAGAATTTCAAACCGCTGAAACGCTATTATCTGGGTAATGCTGACGAGATCGCGGCGAAAGCAGCAGCCGTTGCGAACCAGGGTAAAGCGAAGTAAACGTCATTCGTTTAAAAAATGAGAAAGCCGACTGCAAGTGAGTCGGCTTTTTTGTTTGTCGTTGCTAACAATGGAGCACATTGCCTGATGCGACGCTGCGCGTCTTATCAGGCCTGTGGTGATTCATCGGATACGCCACTCTGACGGCGCATCCGACAATTAAACCTTACCCGCGACGCGCTTTTACTGCATTCACCAGTTGACGTAACAGAGCATCGGTATCTTCCCAGCCAATGCAGGCATCGGTGATGCTCTTACCGTAGGCCAGCGGCTCCCCGCTATCGAGGCTCTGATTGCCTTCCACCAGATGGCTTTCCACCATCACGCCAATAATGGCCTTTTCGCCACCGGCAATCTGCTGGCAAACGTCAGCACAAACATCCATCTGCTTTTTGAATTGTTTGGACGAATTAGCATGGCTGAAATCGATCATCACCTGAGCTGGCAGACCTGCTTTGTTCAGCCCTTCTTTCACTTCAGCAACGTGCTTCGCGCTGTAGTTAGGCTCTTTACCGCCGCGCAGAATGATATGGCAATCGCCGTTACCACTGGTATTCACAATCGCCGAATGCCCCCATTTAGTTACGGACAGGAAGCAGTGCGGCGCACCGGCGGCATTAATGGCATCGATAGCCACTTTAATCGTACCGTCTGTGCCATTTTTAAAACCTACCGGACAAGAAAGACCAGACGCCAGTTCGCGGTGCACCTGCGATTCCGTGGTACGTGCACCAATTGCGCCCCAGCTCATCAGGTCAGCGAGATACTGAGGAGTGATCATATCGAGAAACTCACCCGCCGCTGGCAGACCGCTGTCGTTAATATCAAGCAGCAATTTACGGGCTATACGCAGACCGTCGTTGATCTGGAAGCTGTTATCCATATGCGGATCGTTAATCAACCCTTTCCAGCCCACCGTGGTACGCGGCTTTTCAAAATAGACGCGCATTACGATTTCCAGCTCATCTTTCAGCTCTTCACGCAGCGCCAGCAAGCGAGTGGCATACTCTTTAGCCGCGACAGGATCATGAATTGAGCACGGGCCAATCACCACCAACAGGCGATCATCATTACCTTTCAGGATCTTATGGATCGCTTTTCGGGCATGGGCAACCGTATTCGCGGCATTTTCAGTTGCGGGGAATTTTTCCAGCAATGCGACAGGAGGAAGTAACTCTTTGATTTCTTTGATGCGTAAATCGTCGTTCTGATAATTCATGTCTGTTCCAGTGTTGCCATACTTATCTTAGTGAATGCAATACTTCCAATCTATATCTTCCGTCAGAATGTGTAAACGGGGTTTTACACTATGAACGGATTAATCCTGGAATTAGCAAGAAAAACGCCAGATTGTCGCGAAAAACGAGATCTCTCCTACAATTTCTAACTGTAACTCCTTTGTTTGTTAATTATTTCAAGATTCTCTGCTGCGTTTCATAAACTGGCTGAAATCTTAAACCAATGCCTTATATTCACCTGCAAATGCACTGTTGGAAGAGGTTATCCGACATAACGACCATAACAGGAGCATCCTATGAAAATGACAAAACTGGCCACATTATTTCTGACTGCCACTCTAAGCCTTGCCAGCGGTGCCGCACTGGCTGCCGATAGCGGAGCGCAAACTAATAACGGCCAGGCAAACGCCGCAGCTGATGCGGGCCAGGTAGCCCCTGACGCCCGTGAAAATGTCGCGCCAAATAACGTCGACAATAACGGGGTAAATACCGGTTCTGGCGGCACAATGCTGCATTCGGATGGTTCTTCAATGAACAATGACGGAATGACCAAAGATGAAGAGCACAAGAACACCATGTGCAAAGATGGTCGATGTCCGGATATCAATAAAAAGGTACAAACCGGTGATGGCATCAATAATGATGTCGATACCAAAACCGACGGTACCACGCAGTAACCCTGCAAAATAGCCAATAATGGGAGAGCGGAGTCTCTCCCTTTTAATTTTTCACTTCTAAAAGCAGTATGATGTCATAAAGTTAAGTGAGAATAATTAAGGGATGACTCGTCATGGCGCACTCACACTCACACACGTCCTCACACCTGCCAGAAGATAATAATGCTCGTCGCTTGTTGTATGCTTTCGGCGTGACTGCCGGGTTTATGCTGGTAGAAGTCGTTGGTGGTTTTCTTTCTGGTTCTCTGGCATTGCTGGCCGATGCGGGTCATATGTTGACCGATACTGCCGCCCTGCTTTTCGCCCTACTCGCCGTGCAATTTTCACGTCGTCCTCCCACCATTCGCCACACTTTCGGTTGGCTAAGACTGACCACGCTCGCGGCGTTTGTGAATGCCATCGCCCTCGTGGTAATTACCATTTTGATTGTCTGGGAGGCGATAGAACGCTTCCGCACGCCGCGTCCGGTCGAGGGAGGCATGATGATGGCAATTGCCGTGGCTGGGTTGCTGGCAAATATACTTTCTTTCTGGTTACTTCATCACGGCAGCGAAGAGAAAAACCTCAACGTACGAGCAGCGGCACTGCATGTGCTCGGGGACCTGCTGGGTTCGGTTGGGGCTATTATTGCCGCGTTGATTATTATCTGGACTGGCTGGACACCTGCTGACCCCATTCTCTCGATACTGGTGTCGCTTCTGGTTCTGCGTAGCGCGTGGCGACTGTTGAAAGATAGCGTGAATGAATTACTTGAAGGTGCACCGGTATCGCTGGATATCGCTGAACTGAAGCGTCGTATGTGCCGGGAAATCCCGGAAGTCCGCAATGTGCACCATGTACATGTATGGATGGTAGGCGAGAAGCCGGTGATGACGTTGCATGTGCAGGTGATCCCGCCACACGATCACGATGCCTTGTTGGATCAGATCCAACACTACCTGATGGATCACTATCAGATTGAGCACACCACCATTCAGATGGAATATCAACCTTGTCATAGGCCAGACTGCCACCTGAATGAAGGGGTGTCTGGCCATTCACATCATCACCATTAATGGGACAGCGCGCGTGAGCCTCTTTCACGTGCGCTGTTGATCCACATCCGGCTGCCGTTGAGCGCAATAAAGGTCAGGATGATGTACTCCAGAGACATGGCGTAAACGCCCTGAAGTGCAAAAATAACGACGCTAATCACGTTAATAATCACCCACAACAGCCAGTTTTCCACATACTTACGCGTCATCAGAATCATTGCCACGATAGATAACACCATCATGCATGAATCCCAGAACGGGAAAGCGTCCGGTTGCAGTTCAGGCATCACAACCTGTAATCCTAATGCTTGCATGATCATGACTGCCACGCGGGTCAAAAATGCAAACACCGGATTGATAAATACCGTCATCAGACCAATCGAAACAACGCAAACCGCCAACCAGCTGAGTGCCTTCGGCAATGGCAACCAGCGAATTTTCAACTCCGCCTCGTTCTGACTGGTTTGTCGCGACCACGCATACCAGCCGTAAATATTCGCGGCAAAGAAAAACACCTGTAATAGCAGGCTGGCATACAGCTGAATCTGAAAGAAAATAATGCCAAACAAGGTAACGTTGATCAGGCCAAAGAAGTAGTTGCTGATCTTCTCCAGACTGGCAAGGCCAATACACAGCAACCCGGCGATCGTGCCTACCGCTTCGATCCATGAGAGATCATAACCGCCCGCCCCTATTGGTATATGTACCAGGATATTCTGCACACTAAAAAAATCCATCTTTCCCCCAAAGCGTAACGTTACGCCTTATTATTCGTTATCCACGTAGTGTAGCCGCAAAATCCAGCATACGATTGAGCGGCACCAGCGCCCTCTCTCGCAGCCTCTCATCGACATGAACCTCGTGATTACTTCCTTCCTGTTCTAATGCCTCTGCGATAGCCTGAAGGTCATTCATGGCCATCCACGGACAATGCGCGCAGCTGCGGCAGGTTGCGCCCTCACCCGCGGTTGGTGCTTCCAGTAACTCTTTATCTGGCACCGCCTGCTGCATTTTGTAGAAAATACCCCGATCGGTTGCCACAATAAGCCTCTGATGAGGCAATGCTTTTGCAGCAGCGATCAGTTGACTGGTGGAACCGACCGCATCCGCCATATCGACAATAGCTTGTGGTGATTCTGGATGCACCAGTATGGCAGCATCCGGGTATTCTTCTTGCAAGCGGGTTAACGCCTGAGTCTTAAATTCATCATGCACAATGCAGGCACCCTGCCAGCATAAAATGTCTCCACCCGTCTGTTTTTGCACGTAACGCCCCAGATGTTTGTCGGGTGCCCAGATGATTTTTTCACCCAAACTATCAAGATGATCAATAAGTTCGACGGCAATGCTTGAAGTTACCACCCAATCTGCGCGCGCTTTTACCGCAGCAGAAGTGTTGGCGTAGACGACGACAGTACGATCGGGATGGGCATCGTAAAATGCGTTAAATTCTTCAACAGGGCAGCCGAGATCCAGTGAACACTCAACCTGAAGTGTCGGCATCAGAATTGTTTTTTCCGGACTGAGAATTTTGGCGGTTTCTCCCATAAATCTCACCCCAGCGACTAACAAAGTAGAAGCGGGATGCTTTGCACCGAAGCGCGCCATTTCCAGAGAATCAGAAATACAGCCACCGGTTTCTTCTGCCAGTTGTTGAATTTCGGGATCGGTATAGTAGTGGGCAACCATCACCGCATTACGTTCTTTTAGCAGACGTTTTATCTTCTCGCGGTAATACGCTTTTTCATCAATGCTTAACGGCGTCGGCTTCGGGGGGAAAGGATAAATCGCCGTGTCTGGATCAAACATTACGCTCATCTTACCATCTCGTTTTACAGGCTTAACGTTAAAACCGACATTAGCGTAACATTCGCTGTTATCGGTGTAATTTGTTTTATATGCTAAACAAGATAGTCGAATGGTGGGGAAAAGTCACTCGAATTACGCCTAATTCCACCGACGTAGAGTTGCTTGCACAGTAAGCTCTGACGATGTCATCAGGTTTACAAAGTGAAATTGAGGATGCCTGAATAGCAAAAAAGCGCCTTTAGGGCGCTTTTTTGCATTGGTGGGTCGTGCAGGATTCGAACCTGCGACCAATTGATTAAAAGTCAACTGCTCTACCAACTGAGCTAACGAC
>NZ_JBDYCV010000083.1:0-17423 GCF_040495915.1 Shigella sp. FJ200513
TCGGTGGAGCTGCATGACAAGGTCATCGGGCATTATCTGAACATAAAACACTATCAGTAAGTTGGAGTCATTACCCTCGTATCAACTCAATAACTTATGAATTTAGCCAAAGCTATGTTTAGTGTATTTTTAATAATCAGACATAGCTTAGGCTATATTATCTCTTCCCTTATTTGTTATTTATTTTAACGTTTCATTGATATATAAACATAAATGAAAATCGTTATCAATAAAGCAATGAAATAATATATTCCAACAGTTGTTTTATATTCTCAAAATATGTTAAGGTTGCGCCCTCATTTGGGGAGTAGCCGATTTCCAGATTCCGGAAATGTACGTGTCAACATACTCGTTGCAAAACGTGGCACGTACGGACTGAAGACTTTCAGTCAGGCGAGACCATATGCACATCAATCGCTATGCCTGCATGAACGCGAAAACCCATCGCGGCTTGTTGTTCATGTATGCATGTTTGCTGGGGGCGATGATGTGTTTTATGGATACCCCGGTCAGGACGTTGTCATGAATATCACTGCTACTGTTCTTCTTGCGTTTGGTATGTCGATGGATGCATTTGCTGCATCAATCGGTAAAGGTGCCCCCCTCCATAAACCGAAATTTTCTGAAGCATTGCGAACCGGCCTTATTTTTGGTGCCGTCGAAACCCTGACGCCGCTGATCGGCTGGGGAATGGGCATGTTAGCCAGCCGGTTTGTCCTTGAATGGAATCACTGGATTGCGTTTGTGCTGCTGATATTCCTCGGCGGGCGAATGATTATTGAGGGTTTTCGTGGCGCAGATGATGAAGATGAAGAGCCGCGCCGTCGGCACGGTTTCTGGCTACTGGTAACCACCGCGATTGCCACCAGCCTGGATGCCATGGCTGTGGGTGTTGGTCTTGCTTTCCTTCAGGTCAACATTATCGCGACCGCATTGGCCATTGGTTGTGCAACCTTGATTATGTCGACATTAGGGATGATGGTTGGTCGCTTTATCGGCTCAATTATTGGGAAAAAAGCGGAAATTCTCGGCGGGCTGGTGCTGATCGGCATCGGCGTCCAGATCCTCTGGACGCACTTCCACGGTTAATAAGAACGCTGCCAGAGGTGAATATTAAAGTCCGTCTGGCAGTCGAACACTTCTTTTGCTGCCAGTGTTTGCCAGACTTCTGGCTTCGCACGCCAGGCAAACGGCGTCATCTGCAATAATGCGACGGCTTCATCACCGCGAAGACGCATCGGATAACACAACTCCGCACTCTGCTGTAATGTAAAACCTTCCAGTTGTTCTGCATGAGGTGCATGAAGATGTACTTCATTGTAAATCAGCCCCTTCAGCTCCATCAAATGTCGCGGTCCCGGCGTGGCAGTAATGACCCAGCCGCCGGGCTTCACTACTCGTGCTAATTCTTCTGCTTTACACGGCGCGTAAATACGTATTATGGCGTCCATACTGGTATCGGAAAACGGCAAACGGTGGCTGGAAGCGACACAAAGAGTGACCTGCGGATAGCGTTTCGCCGCCGCTTTTATCGCTACCTTCGAGACATCCAGGCCAAACGTGGTGATTTCGGGCAACGCATCGGCAAATGCGTGTGTGTAATACCCTTCACCACAGCCAATATCCAGCACCGCCGTGGCCTTTTCATCAAGCCGTTCCCGCAGTTGGGCGACAATTGCATCACGCAGCGGCTGATAATGTCCGGCATCTAAGAATGCGCGGCGTGCTTGCATCATTTCCGCGCTGTCGCCCGGATCACGAGACCGTTTATGCTGAACGGGCAGCAGATTGACATACCCTTCTTTCGCCATATCAAACTGATGTCGTTGGGGACAGATATAGCTGTTTTTTTCACGCGAAAGAGGCTGATGGCAAAGTGGACAGGAAAACGACATGACAACTCCGGCAGGATACTAAAGGCCGCAAGTGTAACGCGAATCACGCGGCGGGCAAATATCCGAACGCCAGGAGCGAAGATAAAGCATAGTAAAAAGCCTCGCATTCGACGAGGCTTTATAGCGAGATTGAAGCGTATTCACACTTCAGATCAGTGGATTCGATCAGATAGCTGTTACGTTAACAGCTGCCGGACCTTTCTGGCCGTCCTGAATTTCGAACTCAACGTTCTGACCTTCAGCCAGAGTTTTGAAGCCATTACCCTGGATAGCGGAGAAGTGTACGAACACATCTTTGCTGCCATCAGCCGGAGTAATGAAGCCAAAACCTTTAGACTCGTTGAACCACTTAACCTGACCTTTAATCTTTGCCATTTGAAAAATTCCTTAGATTGTTTTCTTCGCCCGCAGGCATAACATAGATAAAACTGACACATTACTGCATGAGGCACCAATATAAGGCTCGGCAGAGAAGCGGTATTCAACGTCAACGTGTTTACTCAGGACTTCTTTACTGAAAATGCCACACATAAACAGAACTGTACCTCGTTTAACCCGAAATCTTTTATCACATACAACGTTAATTATGGCAAGCCATTTTTAAACATATCTCGATCAGACGCACAAATCTCGATACGTCTTCCACTTTTTTTGCACACTTATGCAACGGAATACGCGCCGATATATCATTGTGCTTAACCTTGCCAGTTCAGGCAGATACTTAAACTGGCGTAGTTTCTAACATAGTTCAATAAGTTCAGTTGTTCCAGGCCAGAGGGAGAAGTTATTACATAGTGCGTGCAATATCACATTTTCTGCTATGCAATGAATAAAAAGTTATATCACTTTTTCTCATAAAACAGTCAGTTAACGGCTATCAATTACCCTAAAGAGAAGTCAATCCCCAAAGGGATTGTAAATTTAAAATAAGAAAAATTGATGAGTGAGCAAAAAAAATCAAGAGAGAAACGTTTCGCTAATAAATAATACCACGCTTAATCACAAATCTGATGTAAACATCCTAATAAATTAATGAGGAAAATATCTTTTTCTGATATCCCGTTACGCAAATAAATAATATGATAATTATTTGAAGTCAGACCAGAGTTTTAATTTGAAGCAGTTGCACCATGACAGTGCGTATAATCAGGATGAATTGAGTAACCCTTCAACGACGGGGTTACTCAAGATTGAGGAAGGATTATCGTTCGGCGACCAGGCGAATAATATCTTCGTCATCAACCGATTTTTGACTCTCAATGGTCTTTTTATCTGCTTTCTCTGGTTCGTTTGCTTCGCACAAACGACGTAACAGTGCATTTTGACGTTTTTGCTGATCCAGCAACGCCTCAAGCAGTTCAATCTGTTCGTTAGTCCGTGAACTGGCACGATTGATAAAAAACCACAAGATGAGCCCGATAAGAAGAACCACCACCGATACAACCAAAGACGCAATGTTCATCACGCCTGAATTTACAACTTCGTTCATTTCACCACCTCTGAGTAGAGGCGCTATTCTACCACTGCTGGAGAGGAAGAAAATCTAGTGCTGAAAAAATGATATCACCACGGGATAAACTGGTTAATGGCACAAATTCCGCTGAAAAATTGTACATCCTGATCGCACATCATGTTGAATACCTGCGCCCAAAGCAGCAAGCAAGCCAACACCACGACAACCAGAACGACCCATCGAAACTTTTTCACTCCAATCTCCGCTTCACCTACCTTATGTCATTAAACTAGCATGCGTTAGTTAAACAGCGCCTAACTATGTCGATATTCGTGCTTTTTCGGAATGAGTAGCTTGCTTCAGCGCATATTGCCGCTACGATTAAGCGAACATAAAAAGAGAAGAGATTGTAATGCGATTCATCATTCGCACAGTTATGCTGATAGCACTGGTATGGATAGGATTATTACTCAGCGGATATGGCGTTTTGATTGGAAGCAAAGAGAATGCCGCAGGATTAGGTTTGCAATGTACCTATCTGACTGCCAGAGGCACCAGCACGGTACAATACTTGCACACTAAAAGTGGTTTCTTGGAGATAACAGATTGCCCACTGTTACGTAAAAGCAATATCGTGGTCGATAATGGTTAAGGGTAATAAATAACCAGATTCTCACTCATGAGTAAAATATTCTTATAGCAAGCGCGTTTAATATAACGCACCTTCAACTTTATTTTTCTCATGCTAAATAAAGAACCTGTCTGTTTGATATTCCGACAGGTTCTTACTCTCATCAGAACGGATAGTCGTGATAACCCATTTGGGCAGAAATTTTGCGCGCTGCGGTATGCAACATTGCGACATATTCCTGTAAACGCTCTTCAGAGAAACGCAACGTCGGGAAGGAGATGCTCAAACCGGCAATGACCACGCCAAAGCGATCAAATACCGGTACCGCAATGCATTGCAGCCCTTCTTCCTGCTCTTCGTTATCTTCTCCATACCCCTGCTCGCGCACCTGGTCCAGAACGGGTAATAACGCTTCTGTACTGGTGATGGTCCGCTCGGTACTGCGTTTATACTCCACGCCCTCAAGAATTTGCTTCACTTCATCGCGATCGCGCCATGCCAGCAGTACCTTACCAATCGCGGTGCTGTACAGCGGATTACGACGCCCAATCCGTGAATACATGCGCAAATTGTACATAGAGTCAATTTTGTGAATGTAAACAATACTGTCTTCGTCCAGTGCGCCGAGGTGGATAGTTTCTTTGGTCAGGCGGGAGATCTCACGCATCTGGATATCTGCGCTACGAATTAAATCGACGTTTTGTAACGCGCGAGCGCCCAGTTCAAACAATTTCAGGGTCAGGGAATATTTCTCCGACTCCCCTTCCTGCGCCACATAACCTAAGGTTTTCATGGTCTGTAAAAAGCGATAAACGGTGCTTTTTGACATCATGACGCGCTGCGACAGCTCGGTTATCCCTATTTCGCGCTCTTCACCCAGCGCCTGCAAAATGCCAAAAACTTTTAGCACGGAAGATACAGAATCAGGCTGTTTATCCAGATCTGCGTTAGCCATTTATCACCTCATTGCGAGTGTTTTATAAAAATCAGAACTGTTTTTTATTATAATTTCGCACCAGGGTGGTCGCAATCCATCTTTTGCCGGTTAGTTACAATTCTGCGACATCCACCGTGAATATCAGTGCTAGAATCATACCCCTGTTGATTATTCACCAAAGATATAAAATTCCTATGCCAAAAGTTCAGGCCGACGGCCTGCCATTGCCCCAGCGATACGGTGCGATATTAACCATTGTGATTGGTATTTCGATGGCTGTCCTTGACGGCGCAATCGCCAACGTCGCCCTGCCAACAATTGCCACGGACCTTCATGCCACACCAGCCAGTTCCATCTGGGTAGTGAACGCCTATCAAATCGCCATTGTCATCTCCCTGCTCTCGTTTTCGTTTCTGGGCGATATGTTTGGCTATCGACGTATTTATAAATGCGGTCTGGTCGTTTTTCTGTTGTCTTCACTGTTCTGCGCCCTTTCTGATTCGCTGCAAATGCTCACCCTTGCGCGTGTCATACAAGGTTTCGGCGGTGCAGCGTTGATGAGCGTTAATACCGCACTTATCCGCCTGATCTATCCACAACGTTTTCTGGGGAGAGGGATGGGCATAAACTCGTTTATTGTTGCCGTCTCTTCTGCTGCCGGGCCGACAATTGCTGCAGCAATCCTCTCCATCGCATCCTGGAAATGGTTATTTTTAATCAACGTACCGTTAGGTATTATCGCCCTGCTTCTGGCGATGCGTTTTCTGCCACCCAATGGTTCTCGCGCCAGTAAACCCCGTTTCGACCTGCCCAGCGCCGTGATGAACGCGTTAACCTTCGGCCTGCTTATCACTGCGTTGAGTGGTTTCGCTCAGGGGCAATCGCTGACGTTAATTGCTGCGGAACTGGTGGTAATGGTTGTTGTTGGTATTTTCTTTATTCGCCGCCAGCTTTCTCTTCCCGTACCGCTGCTACCGGTGGATTTACTGCGTATCCCGCTGTTTTCACTTTCTATTTGCACATCTGTTTGCTCTTTCTGCGCACAAATGCTGGCAATGGTTTCCCTGCCCTTTTACCTGCAAACCGTGCTCGGGCGTAGTGAAGTCGAAACAGGTTTACTTCTGACACCGTGGCCGTTAGCAACGATGGTGATGGCTCCTCTGGCAGGCTATTTGATTGAACGCGTACATGCAGGATTGCTGGGTGCTTTAGGGTTGTTCATCATGGCTACGGGGCTTTTTTCCCTGGTTCTGCTGCCCGCGTCACCTGCGGATATCAATATTATCTGGCCGATGATCTTATGTGGCGCTGGATTTGGCTTATTCCAGTCACCCAATAACCACACCATTATTACCTCCGCTCCGCGCGAACGTAGCGGTGGGGCCAGTGGCATGTTAGGAACGGCTCGTCTACTGGGTCAGAGTAGTGGCGCGGCGCTGGTGGCGCTGATGCTAAATCAGTTTGGTGATAATGGTACGCACGTCTCGCTGATGGCTGCGGCTATTCTGGCAGTGATTGCTGCCTGTGTCAGTGGTTTACGTATCACTCAGCCACGAGCCAGGGCATAAAAAAAGCGCGTCGATCAGGACGCGCTTTTTAGTATTTACTTCATATTACTTCAGGTATTCACCCGTACGCAGAGCTTCAATACGTTTATCCAGCGGCGGGTGAGTCATGAACAACTCACTGAGCGATTTCGACTTACCGTTAATGCAGAAAGCCATCATGCTGGTTGCTTCTTGCGGTTCATAGCTGGTTTTCAGGCGCTGCAGCGCGGCAATCATTTTCTCGCGACCAACCAGTTTTGCCGAACCGGCATCTGCATGGAATTCACGATGACGCGAGAACCACATGGTGATAATGCTCGCCAGAATACCAAACACCAGTTCCAGAACCGTTGCAACCGCAAAGTAGATCAGCGGGTTGCCGTTGCTCTCTTCACCTTCATCACGATTTCCGCCCATAAAACCCGCGGCAAGCTGCGCCAGAATACGGGAAATAAAGATAACGAAGGTGTTCACCACGCCCTGAATCAGCGTCATGGTGACCATATCACCATTGGCGATGTGGCTGATTTCGTGAGCAATTACCGCCTCGGCTTCATCCGGGCTCATGTTCTGCAGCAAACCGGTGCTGACAGCAACCAGAGAGGCATCACGGCGCGCACCGGTTGCAAAAGCGTTGATGTCCGGCGCATGGTAGATAGCCACTTGCGGCATAGCGATCCCCGCCTGACGAGCCTGGGTTGCTACAGTATTGACCAGCCAACGTTCCCTTTCGTTACGCGGTTGCTCGATCACTTCCCCGCCAACAGATCGTAATGCCATCCATTTGGACATCAGAAGCGAAACGAAGGAACCACCAAAACCGAACAGCAAGGCCATGATCATCAGCCCCTGAACGCTGCTCGACTGTATCCCTGTCAGGCTCAGTACCAGCCCGAAAACGACCATTACGGCCAGGTTCGTTAGCAGGAAGAGCGCGATTCGCATCATAATTTTCTTTTTACCTCAGTTTAACAAAACGCAATATGCGATACCCACATCGTATGGGTTACGCGACTATTTTCAAGTCTGGATAGTGCGTAAGTCACCAGAAAGACACAACTTTACATTTTGTAGCATCTGATTTACGGCATCTTGCCGCTGTTAAAAAATCAGGCACAATTTCTTGTGCCTGATTGATATTACTTGACGGGAGCGGGTTGTTCCGCGGGTCTGGCTTTTTCAAGCTTCGCCAGATCGAGTGCGATATTCACCGTCTCATCCAGATAAGGATCCGGCTCCTGGTAATCTTTCGATAGATCATCCAGCTTCTTCAACTCCGGTTTACCTTCTCGTTTAAAGCGTTCGTTCAAACGCGCCAGACGCGTCGCATCATCTTCATTATTCTCTTTCTCACGCACAGCGTAGTTCAGAGAAACGATATTGCGCTTGTCCTTCATAGCGTTGAAGCGCGCGATATCCTTCATGATGTTCTGGAACTCAGGATCTTTCGCGATACGCGCATTATGTTCCTTCAGCAGCTCCGGTTCAAAGGCAGTTAAATCTCCTGATTTCACATAAGTCGCGGCATCGATGCTATCCCACGGCAGCGCGTTATCTTCGAATTTCTCACCCGTTTCCGTTTCTTCATTACCCGTCGGCATGATGATGTCTGGTGTTACGCCTTTACGTTGCGTACTGCCGCCGTTAACGCGATAGAATTTCTGGATCGTGTACTGCACAGAACCCAGCGCTGGCCATTCAGGACGTAACATCTGATCGTAAATACGGTTCAATGAACGGTATTGCTGAACGGTGCCTTTACCAAACGTCGGTTCACCCACAACCAGCGCACGACCGTAATCCTGCATTGCCGCGGCAAAGATTTCTGAAGCCGAAGCACTGAAACGGTCAACCAGTACCACCAGCGGGCCTTTATAGAACACCTGCCCGTCGGTATCGCTGTCTTCACGAACCTTGCCGTTGTTATCGCGGACCTGAACAATGGGACCCGCAGGAATAAACAGACCTGAGAGCGATACCGCTTCGGTCAACGCCCCACCGCCATTGCTACGCAGGTCGATGATCACACTGCTGACATTCTGTTTTTCCAGTTTCTGCAGTTGAACTTTGACATCGTCTGTCAAACCCACATAGAAGCCCGGAATATCCAGCACGCCGACTTTCTCTTTACCGACGGTCTTCACCGACATTTTAACCGCGCGGTCTTCGAGACGAATACGTTCACGGGTCAACGTTACAGTACGGGTCTTGGTCCCTTTACCAGCAGGTAAAATTTCCAGACGAACTTTACTGCCCTTCGGCCCTTTAATTAAGGCAACCACATCATCAAGACGCCAGCCAATCACGTCAACCATCGGCTTGCCTGTTTGACCAACACCGACAATTTTGTCACCAACGCTGATAGCTTTACTCTTCGCTGCCGGACCACCTGCCACCATCGAATTGATAACGGTGTAGTCATCATCCATTTGCAGCACTGCGCCAATACCTTCCAGTGACAAACTCATTTCAGTGTTGAACTGTTCGGTATTACGCGGGGAAAGATAGTTGGTATGCGGATCGATTTCACGCGCAAACGCCGTCATTGCCAGCGAGAAAACATCTTCGCTGTTGGTTTGCGCCAGACGACGAATGGCAAATTTGTAGCGGCGTGTCAGGGTTTCACGAATTTCTTTATCCGTTTTTCCTGTCAGCTTCAGGCTTAACTCGTCGAATTTGACTTTACTGTCCCACTGCGCGTTCAACTCAGCCTCGTTTTTCGGCCAGGGCGCTTTGCTGCGGTCAAGGTTATAAGTGTCGTTGCCGGTGAAATCCATCGGCTTTTCCAGTACCGACAAAGCGTACTGGTAACGTTCAAAACGGCGCTTTTGCGCCAGATTGTAGAGATCGTAGAAAACGTCGAGTTTGCCTGAACGCAGTTCATCGCCTAACTCGGTTTTCTTTTTCGCGAACTGTTCAACATCGCTTGCCAGCAGCACATTGTGGCTGTAATCGAGCAGATTCAGGTAGCGGTCAAAGATTTTGGCCGAAAATGCCTGATCGAGGTCGAACTGGCGATAATGAGAACGGGTGAAGCGCGACGTTACGCGCTCACTTACCGTCGCATGCTGCGTCTCTTCCTTTAATACCGGAATTTGATCAGCACGCGTGATATCTTCTACAGCGAAGGTCTGGCCTGCTATTGCAAGCAGGCCAGCTAACGCGGTAAGCCTAAAAAACATGTTCATGCCTGGCCCGGCCTCCGTTTCAGAACACCAGGTGTTCTGCGCGCACAATCAAAGACATACCCGAATTCAGCTGGACGCGGACGCCGTCTTTGGTGATTTCTAATACGGTGGCATCCATCGCGTTTTGACCCGCTTTCACCTTCAGGGCTTGTCCGACAGTCAGAGCTGAAATGTCAGAAACCGGGGTGTGCTGTTCTTCGCGAGGTGCTTTTACTGTTTTTGGCGCTTTCTCTACCGGCTTTTGCGCACGAGGTTTACGTTCAGCGCCTTCTTTGCGGCGTGGCGTGGTCGGACGTGGCTTGCGTTCGCGGCGCGGTGCGTCTTCTTTCTCACCAGCAGCTGCGGCAGCTTCGCGTTTTTTCGCTTGCTGTTCAGCACGCTGTGCCTGAACACGCGCTTTCGCTTCTTCAAGCTGCTTGCGAGCATGCTCTACATGTTGCTCGTCCAGCTCACCGCATGGGTTGCCGTCAAGATCGACACGCGTTGCGCCGGGTTTAACACCGTAAAGATAACGCCAGCTCGAAGTGTAGAGACGTAAAGCGGATCGTAATTGCGTTTTGCTCAGGTTCATTTCCCCGGCAACACGATCGACCAAATCCTGAAAAATACCAATTTTCAGCGGACGCGCTTCACCTTCCGCACTGAAACAGTGGGGAAAACGTTCGGCCAGAAACGCGATTACTTCTTTACTGCTATTCAACTTAGGTTGATTTTCCATGAAATTTCCTGATTACAACGGACGTAGCCAACAAGCGCAGGCATGAACAGGCGTCATTATAATGACGCTACCAGTAAATGCTACGTTATCCGTTGATTATCCTGCGACGCTCGCAAAGAATTTTTTGTAATCCGTCGTTGCAAGCACTTTTTCAAGCTGTGCCACAAGCTGACGTAAGCCTTGCTCGTCCTCGTCTGTAAAGCGAGCGAAGACAGTACTATCGATGTCGAGAACACCAATAATCTGATTTTTCACCACCAGCGGCAGAACAATTTCAGAATTACTCGCCGCATCACAGGCAATATGCCCGTCAAACGCGTGAACATCCTCGATACGCTGCACTTGATTGCGGGCAACCGCTGTGCCGCACACCCCGCGCCCGACGGGTATCCGGACACAGGCAATTTTGCCCTGAAATGGTCCGAGTACCAGTGTATCGTCCTCAAGCAAATAAAAACCTGCCCAGTTAACGTCAGTGAGACGCTCGTATAACAACGCACTGGTGTTCGCAAGCGTTGCCAGAAAACTGGTTTCTCCCGCCATCAGCGCGTTAAAGTCGCGATTTAAATCCGCGTAAAATTCTGTTTTGTTCATTACTTAATCACTTGGTTGTCTTACCTGGAACTGCCAGCCTATTAAAATAAGCATTAAATGCGTTAATGCTCAAGATCATTCCCATCATGGGTTAAGATTAATGTTAATTCTTATTACATTTGGCACGTCATGGCTCTTAACACACCACAAATTACGCCGACAAAAAAGATAACAGTGAGGGCAATCGGCGAGGAACTGCCGCGTGGTGATTACCAACGTTGCCCGCAATGTGACATGCTGTTTAGCCTGCCCGAGATAAATTCTCATCAAAGTGCCTATTGTCCGCGCTGTCAGGCAAAAATTCGCGACGGGCGCGACTGGTCGCTAACGCGCCTGGCGGCAATGGCCTTCACCATGCTGTTGCTTATGCCGTTTGCCTGGGGCGAACCGCTGTTGCATATCTGGCTGTTAGGCATTCGTATTGACGCCAACGTCATGCAAGGCATCTGGCAAATGACCAAACAGGGCGATGCGATAACGGGATCAATGGTCTTTTTCTGCGTTATTGGTGCCCCCCTCATTCTGGTGTCCTCCATAGCATATTTATGGTTTGGTAACCGACTGGGAATGAATTTACGTCCGGTACTGCTGATGCTTGAGCGACTTAAAGAGTGGGTAATGCTGGATATCTACCTGGTCGGCATTGGCGTTGCTTCTATAAAGGTACAGGATTATGCCCATATCCAGGCGGGTGTCGGCTTGTTCTCTTTTGTGGCGTTGGTGATTTTAACGACGGTGACGTTGTCACATCTTAATGTTGAGGAGCTGTGGGAGCGATATTATCCGCAGCGCCCCGCTACGCGTAGGGACGAGAAACTTCGTGTCTGTCTTGGGTGCCATTTTACCGGCTATCCTGATCAGCGTGGTCTCTGCCCGCGTTGCCATATCCCGCTACGCCTGCGTCGTCGTCATAGTTTGCAAAAATGCTGGGCGGCGCTGTTAGCGTCAATCGTTTTGTTGTTACCAGCCAACCTATTGCCTATTTCTATCATTTATCTGAATGGTGGCCGGCAGGAAGATACGATTCTTTCCGGAATTATGTCGCTGGCAAGTAGCAACATTGCGGTTGCGGGAATCGTGTTTATCGCCAGTATTCTGGTACCGTTTACTAAAGTGATCGTCATGTTCACTTTACTGTTGAGCATTCATTTTAAATGCCAGCAAGGTTTACGCACACGCATTCTGTTACTGCGGATGGTGACCTGGATTGGACGCTGGTCGATACTCGACCTGTTTGTCATATCTTTAACCATGTCGCTGATTAATCGCGATCAGATCCTCGCTTTTACTATGGGACCGGCTGCGTTTTATTTTGGCGCTGCCGTAATTTTGACTATTCTTGCTGTGGAATGGCTGGACAGCCGCTTACTTTGGGATGCACATGAGTCAGGAAACGCCCGCTTCGACGACTGAAGCGCAGATTAAAAATAAACGCCGTATCTCACCTTTCTGGCTGCTGCCTTTCATCGCGCTAATGATTGCCGGTTGGCTGATTTGGGACAGTTATCAGGACCGGGGTAATACCGTCACCATCGACTTTATGTCGGCGGATGGTATTGTTCCGGGCCGTACGCCTGTTCGTTATCAGGGCGTTGAAGTCGGAACAGTGCAGGATATCAGCCTCAGCGACGATCTTCGTAAGATTGAAGTCAAGGTCAGCATCAAGTCCGATATGAAAGATGCGCTGCGCGAAGAGACTCAGTTCTGGCTGATGACGCCAAAAGCATCGTTGGCAGGTGTCTCCGGGCTGGACGCCCTCGTCGGTGGGAACTATATCGGCATGATGCCGGGTAAAGGTAAAGAGCAGGATCACTTTGTCGCGCTCGATACCCAACCGAAATATCGGCTGGACAATGGCGATCTGATGATCCACCTGCAAGCCCCCGCTCTCGGTTCGCTGAACAGCGGTTCATTGGTCTATTTCCGCAAGATCCCGGTGGGAAAAGTCTACGACTATGCCATCAATCCCAACAAGCAAGGCGTGGTGATTGATGTCCTGATCGAGCGGCGTTTTACCGATCTGGTGAAAAAAGGTAGCCGTTTCTGAAACGTTTCCGGCGTTGATGCCAACGTCAGTATCAGTGGCGCGAAGGTGAAACTGGAAAGTCTGGCGGCACTGGTTAACGGTGCGATTGCCTTCGATTCACCTGAAGAGTCGAAACCTGCCGAGGCGGAAGATACCTTTGGTCTGTATGAAGATCTGGCCCACAGCCAGCGTGGAGTAATAATAAAACTGGAACTGCCGAGTGGAGCAGGATTAACCGCCGACTCGACGCCGTTAATGTATCAGGGGCTGGAAGTCGGACAGCTGACTAAACTGGATTTAAATCCTGGTGGTAAAGTCACTGGGGAAATGACCGTTGATCCCTGCTTCGTGAAAATACCCGCATCGAATTACGCAACCCGAAATTATCCCTTAGCGATGCTAATCTCAGCGCCCTGCTGACCGGAAAAACCTTTGAGTTGGTGCCCGGCGATGGCGAGCCACGCAAAGAGTTCGTTGTTGTGCCGGGCGAAAAAGCCCTGCTGCAAGAGCCGGACGTTCTGACACTGACCCTGACAGCACCGGAAAGTTACGGTATTGATGCGGGTCAGCCGCTCATTCTTCACGGCGTGCAGGTAGGCCAGGTTATCGATCGTAAACTCACCAGCAAAGGCGTCACCTTTACCGTCGCCATCGAGCCTCAGCATCGAGAACTGGTAAAAGGCGATAGCAAATTTGTCGTCAACAGCCGTGTCGACGTGAAGGTGGGGCTGGATGGCGTTGAGTTTCTCGGTGCCAGCGCCTCAGAATGGATTAACGGCGGGATACGTATTCTGCCGGGCGATAAAGGCGAGATGAAAGCCAGCTATCCACTGTATGCCAATCTGGAAAAAGCGCTGGAGAACAGCCTTAGCGATTTACCCACCACAACCATGAGTTTGAGTGCAGAGACGCTGCCGGATGTGCAGGCAGGATCGGTAGTGCTGTACCGTAAATTTGAAGTTGGTGAAGTTATTACCGTGCGTCCGCGAGCTAACGCGTTCGATATCGATCTGCACATTAAACCGGAATATCGCAACCTTTTGACCAGCAACAGCGTGTTCTGGGCAGAAGGCGGGGCGAAAGTTCAGCTGAATGGTAGTGGCCTGACCGTACAGGCATCCCCGCTCTCCAGAGCATTAAAGGGGGCCATTAGCTTCGATAACCTCAGTGGTGCCAGCGCCAGTCAGCGTAAAGGCGACAAGCGAATTCTGTATGCTTCCGAAACAGCGGCCCGTGCGGTTGGCAGGCAGATTACGCTTCACGCTTTCGATGCCGGAAAACTGGCGGTCGGGATGCCAATTCGCTATCTCGGTATTGATATCGGGCAAATCCAGACGCTGGATCTGATTACCGCACGCAATGAAGTACAGGCAAAGGCGGTGCTCTATCCGGAATATGTCCAGACCTTTGCTCGCGGTGGTACGCGCTTCTCAGTGGTCACACCGCAAATCTCGGCAGCTGGCGTTGAGCATCTAGATACTATCCTCCAGCCGTATATCAACGTCGAACCAGGCCGTGGCAATCCTCGTCGCGACTTTGAATTAGAAGAGGCCACCATTACTGATTCGCGTTACCTAGATGGTTTAAGCATTATTGTTGAAGCGCCGGAAGCCGGTTCGTTAGGCATCGGTACGCCTGTGCTGTTCCGTGGTCTGGAAGTAGGTACGGTTACCGGAATGACGCTGGGGACATTGTCAGATCGCGTGATGATTGCGATGCGCATCAGTAAACGCTATCAACACCTGGTGCGTAACAATTCCGTCTTCTGGTTGGCATCGGGTTACAGTCTGGACTTTGGTCTGACGGGCGGCGTAGTGAAAACCGGCACCTTTAACCAATTTATCCGTGGCGGCATCGCCTTCGCCACGCCTCCGGGTACGCCACTTGCACCGAAAGCCCAAGAAGGCAAACACTTCCTGTTGCAGGAAAGTGAACCGAAAGAGTGGCGTGAATGGGGAACTGCGCTTCCCAAATAATGCCCACTGCTCCGGCGTGCCTGCGCCGGAGCGCTTATGCTAAACTGCGCGCCTGTTTTTTTGCCAGTGGTACATGCTCGTGGCCCAACACACCGTTTATTTCCCGGACGCGTTTCTGACACAAATGCGCGAAGCTATGCCTTCGACGCTCTCATTTGATGATTTTCTTGCCGCCTGTCAGCGCCCGTTGCGCCGCAGCATTCGCGTTAATACGCTGAAAATCTCCGTTGCTGATTTCCTGCAATTAACCGCTCCTTATGGCTGGACGCTTACGCCAATTCCGTGGTGTGAAGAAGGTTTCTGGATTGAACGCGACAATGAAGATGCATTGCCATTGGGTAGTACCACCGAGCATTTAAGTGGCCTGTTTTATATTCAGGAAGCCAGTTCAATGTTGCCCGTCGCCGCCTTGTTTGCTGACGGTAATGCACCACAGCGGGTGATGGATGTCGCTGCTGCGCCAGGCTCAAAAACGACGCAAATTGCCGCGCGGATGAATAACGAAGGGGCAATCCTTGCCAATGAGTTTTCCGCCAGTTGGGTAAAAGTGTTACATGCCAATATCAGCCGCTGTGGCATCAGTAATGTTGCGCTCACACATTTTGGTGGCCGCGTGTTTGGTGCGGCAGTGCCAGAAATGTTTGATGCCATTTTGCTGGACGCTCCCTGCTCCGGCGAAGGCGTGGTGCGTAAAGATCCCGATGCGCTAAAAAACTGGTCACCCGAAAGCAATCAGGAAATCGCAGCTACCCAACGGGAACTGATTGACAGCGCCTTTCATGCATTACGTCCTGGCGGTACGCTGGTTTACTCGACCTATACCTTAAACCGGGAAGAAAACGAAGCCGTTTGCCGGTGGCTGAAAGAGACTTACCCCGACGAAGTAGAGTTTTTACCACTTGGCGATCTCTTCCCTGGTGCAAACAAGGCGCTGACCGAAGAAGGTTTTTTGCATGTTTTCCCACAAATTTACGACTGCGAAGGCTTCTTCGTTGCTCGTCTGCGTAAAACTCAGGCGATCCCCGCCTTACCCGCCCCAAAATACAAAGTGGGCAATTTCCCGTTCAGCCCGGTGAAAGATCGCGAAGCCGGACAAATTCGTCAGGCGGCTGCAAGTGTTGGCTTAAACTGGGATGGAAACCTGCGACTCTGGCAACGCGACAAAGAACTGTGGTTGTTCCCGGTAGGCATTGAAGCCCTGATCGGTAAAGTCCGATTTTCTCGCTTAGGGATTAAACTTGCCGAAACGCATAACAAAGGTTATCGCTGGCAGCATGAAGCGGTTATTGCCCATGCCTCCCCCGACAATGTAAACGCTTTTGAACTGACACCGCAGGAAGCGTAGGAGTGGTATCGCGGGCGCGATGTTTACCCGCAAGCCGCGCCAGTGGCGGATGACGTGTTGGTTACTTTCCAGCATCAGCCGATTGGTTTAGCCAAACGGATTGGTTCGCGACTGAAAAACAGCTACCCGCGTGAACTGGTGCGGGACGGGAAACTTTTTACCAGTAACGCATGACAGCGCACAAAAAAAGCGCACTTTTTGACTGGCACATTCGCCGGCCTCAACTAGGCTGAAAAATTGTGCGATCGGACTGGTCGTACTACAATCAGCAGCTAAATGGAGAGCACGAAGATGAAAACCAGTGTGCGCATAGGCGCTTTTGAAATCGACGACGGCGAATTACACGGTGAATCGCCGGGTGATCGAACGTTAACCATTCCTTGTAAATCTGACCCCGATTTATGTATGCAACTGGATGCCTGGGATGCTGAAACCAGTATCCCTGCCCTGCTAAATGGCGAACACTCTGTCCTTTACCGTACCCGTTACGATCAACAATCTGATGCCTGGATTATGCGTCTTGCCTGATCCAAAAAGAACCCGTCGGCATGGCGGGTTATTTGTCCTGGTTATTCCCCCGTTGTAAAATCTCTCCTAAACTTAACGGTACGGCACCACACTTCGGGGATGAAATGTTCGCGCTGGTACTTTTTGTTTGCTACCTGGATGGCGGTTGTGAAGATATTGTTGTGGATGTCTACAACACGGAACAGCAGTGTCTTTATTCTATGAGCGATCAACGGATCCGCCATGGCAGTTGTTTTCCGATTGAGGATTTTATAGATGGTTTCTGGCAACCAGCACAGGAGTATGGTGATTTTTAATTATTGCAGTTGCACAAGAGTCAGTTAGCCCCCAAAGACAGCACCGGTATCAATATAATGCAGGTTGCCAATATCCACGCGATGTCGCAACGGTGTATGACCAAACCAGAAATGATCAGCACCTGTAATTCCCTGCCCTTTTGGGCGTTCACCTAATCGCGAGCGGCTCCACAAGACCTGATGCAAATCAACGTCCTTTTGCCATTCATAAACTGAGGTGTACTGGCAATAGCGGACACTACCATTTGTTCTTTTTTTAAGCAGCCATCTGATGATATTTTTCCCTGAA
>NZ_JBDYCV010000084.1:0-17248 GCF_040495915.1 Shigella sp. FJ200513
CGGTGGAGCTGCATGACAAGGTCATCGGGCATTATCTGAACATAAAACACTATCAGTAAGTTGGAGTCATTACCCATAATTACAGAAAATAATTATGGGTTTTTTATTTGTTTGATTTATAGGTTTGATGAATATTTCTCTTAAATAGAGTGAATGTTGCATTCAGTGGAAGGAATTTACAAACTTCAGCTTCGGATAATTCTCACCAACTGGTAAAGTGAGCGCCGTGGAGATTTTCCCCTATTGGACTCATTTTCAGGTTATACCCCATGTCATCATTGAATATTAAACAGGGAAGTGACGCTCATTTTTCTGAGTATCCTCTGGCGTCGCCCAGTAATAATGAAATTGATTTACTTAATCTAATCGAAGTTTTATGGCGGGCCAAAAAAACGGTCATGGCGGTCGTTTTTGCATTTGCCTGCGCAGGTTTACTGATCTCTTTCATCCTGCCGCAAAAATGGACCAGCTCAGCCGTTATTACTCCCGCCGAAGCCATTCAGTGGCAGGACCTGGAGAAAACCTTTACCAAACTCCGCGTTCTTGATCTCGATGTTAATATCGACCGTGGCGGTGCATTTAACCTGTTTATCAAGAAGTTTCAGTCTGTTAGCTTGCTGGAAGAGTACCTGCGTTCATCACCTTATGTGATGGACTAATTAAAAGAGGCGAAAATCGATGAACTGGATTTGCATCGCGCTATTGTTGCATTGAGCGAAAAAATGAAAGCGGTTGATGACAATGCTAGTAAGAAAAAAGATGAACCGTCACTGTATACATCCTGGACGCTAAGTTTTACCGCGCCAACCAGTAAAGAGGCGCAGACCGTTTTGAGCGGGTATATCGATTATATCTCTGCGTTGGTGGTGAAAGAGTCGATAGAAAACGTCCGTAATAAACTGGAGATCAAAACCCAGTTTGAAAAAGAAAAACTGGCTCAGGATCGCATTAAAACGAAAAATCAACTTGATGCAAACATTCAGCGCCTCAATTATTCACTCGACATTGCCAACGCGGCAGGAATTAAAAAGCCCGTATACAGTAATGGTCAGGCCGTTAAAGATGACCCCGATTTCTCTATTTCCCTCGGCGCAGACGGTATTGAACGCAAACTGGAAATTGAAAAAGCGGTTACTGACGTTGCGGAACTGAACGGTGAATTACGTAATCGGCAGTATCTTGTCGAGCAATTAACAAAAGCAAATGTCAACGATGTGAATTTTACGCCGTTTAAATATCAGTTAAGCCCGTCATTGCCAGTGAAAAAAGACGGTCCGGGTAAGGCGATTATTGTGATCCTTTCCGCGCTGATCGGCGGGATGGTGGCTTGTGGTAGCGTGTTATTGCGCTATGCGATGGCATCCAGAAAACAGGATGCCATGATGGCAGACCACTTAGTTTAACTATTTGCGGTTGAAGGTGCCGTTCGTCCGAGCGGCACCACAAGCGGCATTCCGGCTACCGGATCGTCAATGATCATGCATCGCAGACCATAAATGCGCTCAATCAGTTCAGCAGTGACAATCTCCTTCGGCGCTCCCTGAGCAACAATTTTCCCTTCCCGCAATGCAATCAAATGGCTGGCGTAACGACAGGCCTGATTAAGATCGTGCAGCACCGCCGCCAGGGTATAGCCTTTCTCGCGGTTCAGTTCGCTTAACAGTTCCAGTAGATCAATCTGATGACTGATATCCAGCCAGGTCGTGGGTTCGTCGAGCAGCATAATTGCCGTTTCCTGGGCCAGCACCATCGCGATCCACGCTCGCTGGCGTTGTCCGCCAGAAAGGGTATCCACGCTTTGATCTGCCAGATGAGTTATTCCCGTGGCCTGCATCGCTTTCGTTACCGCTTCTTCATCCTCTTTGCGCCAGCGGGTAAACAGCGGTTGATGCGGATAACGTCCACGCGCCACCAGCTCCTGCACGGTGATATCGCCCGGCGTGGTAGCATTTTGCGCCAACAGACCAATCCGGCGTGCAACTTCTTTACTGGCGTAATGTTGAATGTGCTCGCCATCCAGCCAGACATGCCCGTGAGCAGGCGTCATCAGGCGGCTTAAGGTACGCAGTAACGTGGATTTACCACAGCCATTTGGTCCGATAATTGCCGTGAAGTGACCATCAGGAATTTCTACAGTCAGATTTTCCGCAACGGTATATTTGCCATATCCCAGGGTTAACTGTTCGCCGCGCAAACGGGCTACTGATTCGGTCATTTTTTGCGAGACTCCTGAATTAACAAGACGATAAGGTAAATACCGCCGAGGCTGACGGTAACGACGCCAACCGGAAGTTGATACGGCATAAACAGTTGTTGGGCGCAGAGAACGGCCGCCAGCAGTAACAGCGCTCCGCACAGCGCCGCCTGGGTCAGCCCCCAGCGAGCGGTGCCGCTAATGCGTCGGGCAATGTGCGGCGCGACTAAAGCAATAAAGGAAATCGGCCCGGCAAGCGCCGTTGCCGCAGCGGTAAGCACCACTGCAACCAGCATCATTAACAGACGCGAACGCTCGACGCTGACGCCCAGCGCGCAGGCGGTATCATCGCCCATCTCCAGCAAGCGCATTCGCCGCACCAGCAAGGTGGCGGCAATGAGCATCAATATAATGATGGGTGCGGAAGGCGAGGTTTTTGCCCACGTCAGGCCGTTGAGCGATCCGGCATTCCACAAACCTGCTGTTAGCGCCGTTTCTAAAGACGCTTTCAGCAACAGCCAGGTATTAAAGGCCACCAGCATGGCGCGAACGCCGATACCGATAATAATCAACCGAAAGGTGTCGATACCGTTACGCCAGGCGAGCAGCCAGACCAACAGCGAAGTGATAATGCCGCCCACCATTGCTGCCAGCGCGATAGCCGTCAGATCCTGACCAAACAGCACCATCGCCACCAGCACGCCGCTCCACGCCCCGGTGTTAAAGCCCATTACGTCAGGGCTGCCGAGCGGGTTACGCATCAGCGACTGAAAAATCGCGCCGCTGACGCCCAGCGCCGCGCCAATCAACAGCGCCATCAGCACGCGTGGTAAACGCCATTCGGTGACCACCATCGTCATACTGCGCGGCGCATCGCCCATCAACGCGGCGAATACCTGCGAGATTTCCAGCGTGACGGCACCGCTGCGTAATCCCCAGATACCTGCAACCACACAGGCGGAAATCAGCAGCAAACAGGTGATGAGTAATCGGCGAGAGACGTAAATCATGCACCACCTCGCGTTTTACGTCGCACGAGGAAGATCAGCACCGGTGCACCAATAAACGCACTGACCACAGAAACGCGCAGTTCGCCGGGCACAATCACCCGCCCGATGATATCGGCAAACAGCAGCAGGGCAGGGGTAGCAAGTAGCGTGACGGGCAGCGACCAGCGATGATCGGCACCTACCAGCCAGCGCGCCATGTGCGGCATCATCAGGCCGATAAAGGCAATCGGGCCAACTACCGCCGTCGCACTACCACAAAGCACGGTAATCGCCAGCAGACCAATCAACTGTGTGCGCGCCACGCGACTGCCCAGCGCCGTCGCGGTGTCACTGCCGAGGCTCAAACTGTTCAGCGCGCGACTCAGTAATAGCGCAGTTGCTCCGGCGATCAGAACCGGGATCAGCACCACTTTTAAGGTATGTAGATTGCGAATATCCAGCGAACCGGCTTGCCAGAAACGCAGTTGATCGTAGACGTCAGGATTAAGCAGGGCGATGCCGCTGGTCAGTCCTTCCAGCACCGCCGCCAGCGCCACGCCCGCCAGGGTTAAACGCACCGGACTTAACTGCCCTCCACCCTGACTGCCGGTAAAGGCAACAATCAATGAGGCCACCAGCGCCCCGGCGAAGGCCATCGCCAGTTGTTCCTGTGCGGATGAGTAACCAAACAGCGCCGCACCCAGCACAATGGCAAAGCTGGCTCCGGCGTTCACGCCAAGCAAGCCGGGGTCGGCAAGTGGGTTTCGGGTGAGGGTTTGCATTAACGCCCCGGCAAGGCCAAGCGCGCCGCCTGCCAGTAAACCGGCAAGGGTACGCGGCAGCCGCGCGTCGAGCACGATGGTGCAGTCGGCGCTCTGGCAGGTGCCGGAGAAGGCCTCCAGCACTACGGAAGCGGGGAGTGATTTTGCCCCAATGAGCAGGCTTAATGCCGTCGCGATAATCAGTAATAACAGCAATCCGGGCACGGCAATGGCGCGTGTCACGGCAACAGAACCAGATATACGAACTTCCATGATAATGAAATTAATTATCGTTATCGATCTTATTTGGATATGTTAACATGTGCAGCCTAAGAATAGGTATTTAAAATATTTGATGGCAAGGCATTGTAATGAATAAACAATCCTGGCTGCTTAACCTCAGCCTGTTGAAAACGCACCCGGCGTTTCGCGCAGTATTCCTCGCTCGTTTTATCTCAATTGTGTCTCTGGGTTTGCTCGGCGTCGCGGTGCCGGTGCAGATCCAGATGATGACCCATTCTACCTGGCAGGTGGGGCTTTCGGTGACGCTGACCGGCGGCGCGATGTTTGTTGGCCTGATGGTTGGCGGTGTGCTGGCGGATCGCTATGAACGCAAAAAAGTGATTTTGCTGGCGCGCGGCACCTGTGGCATTGGCTTCATTGGACTGTGCCTTAATGCACTGCTGCCGGAGCCGTCATTGCTGGCAATCTATTTACTTGGTTTATGGGATGGTTTTTTCGCATCACTTGGTGTTACGGCGCTACTGGCGGCAACATCTGCACTGGTAGGGCGTGAAAACTTAATGCAGGCCGGGGCGATCACCATGTTGACCGTGCGCCTGGGGTCGGTGATTTCGCCCATGATTGGCGGTTTATTGCTGGCGACCGGCGGCGTAGCCTGGAACTACGGGCTGGCGGCGGCGGGCACGTTTATTACCTTGTTACCGTTATTAAGCCTTCCGGAGTTGCCACCGCCACCGCAGCCGCTTGAGCATCCGTTGAAATCATTACTGGCAGGATTTCGTTTTCTGCTTGCCAGCCCGCTGCTGGGTGGTTTATTGACGATGGCGAGCGCGGTGCTGGTACTGTATCCGGCGCTGGCTGACAACTGGCAGATGTCAGCGGCACAGATTGGTTTTCTCTACGCGGCGATCCCGCTCGGCGCGGCTATTGGTGCGTTAACCAGCGGGAAGCTGGCACATAGTGCGCGACCAGGGTTATTGATGCTGCTCTCCACGCTGGGATCGTTCCTCGCCATTGGTCTGTTTGGCCTGATGCCGATGTGGATTTTAGGCGTGGTTTGTCTGGCGCTGTTCGGCTGGCTGAGCGCGGTTAGTTCGTTGCTGCAATATACAATGCTGCAAACGCAAACCCCGGAAGCGATGTTAGGGCGGATTAACGGTTTGTGGACGGCGCAGAACGTGACGGGCGATGCCATAGGCGCGGCGCTGCTGGGTGGTTTGGGCGCGATGATGACACCGGTTGCTTCCGCAAGCGCGAGCGGTTTTGGTTTGTTGATTATCGGCGTGTTGTTATTGCTGGTGCTGGTGGAGTTGCGACGTTTTCGCCAGACGCCGCCGCAGGTGACAGCGTCCGACAGTTAATGCTTAAAACAGCGCCTTAAGCCGTTCCAGCACTTGCATGGCGCTGTAGTAATCCAGGCGGAACGTCTCGGTTCCCAGCGCATAAACCTGCTTGTTTTGTACCGCAGGCAGGTGCGCGAGCAGTGGATTGGCATAAATCGCATCGGCATCTTTCTGATCACCAGCGAACAGGAATAGCGATTCACCGTTTAACCCCGCAGCCAGATTTTCCCCACCAAGCTGAATGATGTCATGGCGTTTGCCCTGGCTTTGGCTGGCGTTTAACCCTGCGGGCAATTTCGCCAGCGTAAAGCCGAGTTGTTCCAGCATCTGCCCTTGTGCTGATTCCGGCGTCCAGAGATTGGCACTGTGTGCAGCGGCGGTATAGACAATGGCAGTGACCGGCTGCGGCGGTAATTTGATTTGCTCTTTCGCCGCTGCCAGTTGCTTATCAAACTGTGCAATCCGCTCTGCCGCTTGTTTCTCATGCCCGGTAATTTCGCCAAGCTGCGTTAACAGCGACTGCCAGCTTTTGTCGTCGTAATTGATGATTAATGTCGGGGCGATGGTGGAAAGCTGATCATACAGCGCCAGCGCCGAATCCCCGCCGGTTGCGCTAATTAAAATCAGATCCGGCATTTGCGCGGCAACGGCTTCGGCGCTCGGTTCGCCGATATAGAGCCGTTGCAGTTTGCGTTCTTTCGCCACCTTGCTCCACTGGCGTAAAAAGCCCTGGTCATCTGCGACGCGGTTATTCGGCGTGGTCGCGCCGCTGGCGATCACCGGAGCATCAATCGCCAGCAGTGATCCGGTCAGGGTGACGCTGGTGGAAACAATACGCTGCGGCTGGCTTTCCAGGGTATGAGTGCCCCGGCTGTCAGTAATCTGACGCGGCCAGTCGGCGGCCTGAACTACGGCTATTCCTGAAAGCAAAAGTCCTGTTAATAGAAGGGCGTTGCGGTAGAGCGGGGCGAGTCTCACAAGTCAGCTTCCTGTTATTAATAAGGTTAAGGGCGTAATGACAAATTCGACAAAGCGCACAATCCGTCCCTTTGGGGAGAGGGGGCAAAACGGCGCAGGACATCACATTGCGCTTATGCGAATTCATCAATAATGCTTCTCATTTTCATTGTAACCACAACCAGATGCAACCCCGAGTTGCAGATTGCGTTACCTCAAGAGTTGACATAGTGCGCGTTTGCTTTTAGGTTAGCGGCCGAAAATATAAGTGATAATCATTATTAAAGCCTTTATCATTTTGTGGAGGATGATATGGATACGTCACTGGCTGAGGAAGTACAGCAGACCATGGCAACACTTGCGCCCAATCGCTTTTTCTTTATGTCGCCGTACCGCAGTTTTACGACGTCAGGATGTTTCGCCCGTTTCGATGAACCGGCTGTGAACGGGGATTCGCCCGACAGTCCCTTCCAGCAAAAACTCGCCGCGCTGTTTGCCGATGCCAAAGCGCAGGGCATCAAAAATCCGGTGATGGTCGGGGCGATTCCCTTCGATCCACGTCAGCCTTCGTCGCTGTATATTCCCGAATCCTAGCAGTCGTTCTCCCGTCAGGAAAAACAGACCTCAGCCCGCTGTTTTACCCGCAGCCAGTCGCTGAACGTGGTGGAACGCTAGGCAATTCCTGAACAAACCACGTTTGAACAGATGGGTGCCCGCGCCGCCGCACTTACCGCCACGCCGCAGGTCGACAAAGTGGTGTTGTCACGATTGATTGATATCACCACTGACGCCGCCATTGATAGTGGCGTATTGCTGGAACGGTTGATTGCGCAAAACCCGGTTAGTTACAACTTCCATGTCCCGCTGGCTGATGGTGGCGTCCTGCTGGGGGCCAGCCCGGAACTGCTGCTACGTAAAGACGGCGAGCGTTTTAGCTCCATTCCGTTAGCCGGTTCCGCGCGTCGTCAGCCGGATGAAGTGCTCGATCGCGAAGCGGGTAATCGTCTGCTGGCGTCAGAAAAAGATCGCCATGAACATGAACTGGGGACTCAGGCGATGAAAGAGGTACTGCGCGAACGCAGTAGTGAGTTACACGTTCCCTCCTCTCCACAATTGATTACCACGCCGACGCTGTGGCATCTCGCAACTCCCTTTGAAGGTAAAGCGAATTCGCAAGAAAACGCACTGACTCTGGCCTGTCTGCTGCATCCGACCCCCGCGCTGAGCGGTTTCCCGCATCAGGCCGCGACCCAGGTTATTGCTGAACTGGAGCCGTTCGACCGCGAACTGTTTGGCGGCATTGTGGGTTGGTGTGACAGCGAAGGTAACGGCGAATGGGTGGTGACCATCCGCTGCGCGAAGCTGCGGGAAAATCAGGTGCGTCTGTTTGCCGGAGCGGGGATTGTGCCTGCGTCGTCACCGTTGGGTGAGTGGCGCGAAACAGGCGTCAAACTTTCTACCATGTTGAACGTTTTTGGATTGCATTAAGGAGCGAGGATGAGCATTCCATTCACCCGCTGGCCGGAAGAGTTTGCCCGTCGCTATCGGGAAAAAGGCTACTGGCAGGATTTGCCACTGACCGACATTCTGACTCGCCACGCTGCGAGTGACAGCATCGCGGTTATCGACGGCGAGCGGCAGTTGAGTTATCGGGAGCTGAATCAGGCGGCGGATAACCTCGCCTGTAGTTTGCGCCGTCAGGGCATTAAACCTGGTGAAACCGCGCTGGTACAACTGGGTAACGTCGCTGAACTTTACATTACCTTTTTCGCGCTGCTGAAACTGGGCGTCGCGCCGGTGCTGGCGCTGTTCAGCCATCAGCGTAGTGAACTGAACGCCTACGCCAGCCAGATTGAACCGGCGTTACTGATTGCCGATCGCCAGCATGCGCTATTTAGCGGGGATGATTTCCTCAACACATTTGTTGCAGAGCATTCTTCCATTCGCGTGGTGCAACTGCACAACGACAGCGGTGAGCATAACTTGCAGGATGCGATTAACCATCCGGCAGAGGGTTTTACTGCCACGCCATCACCTGCTGATGAAGTGGCCTATTTCCAGCTTTCCGGCGGCACCACCGGCACACCGAAACTGATCCCGCGCACTCATAACGACTATTACTACAGCGTGCGTCGTAGCGCCGAGATTTGTCAGTTCACACAACAGACGCGCTACCTGTGCTCGATCCCGGCGGCTCATAACTACACTATGAGTTCGCCAGGATCGCTGGGCGTCTTTCTTGCCGGAGGAACGGTTGTTCTGGCGGCCGATCCCAGCGCCACGCTTTGCTTCCCGTTGATTGCAAAACATCAGGTTAACGTTACCGCGCTGGTGCCGCCGGCAGTCAGCCTGTGGTTGCAGGCGCTGGCTGAAGGCGAAAGCCGGGCGCAGCTTGCCTCGCTGAAACTGTTACAGGTCGGCGGCGCACGTCTTTCTGCCACGCTTGCAGCGCGTATTCCCGCTGAGATTGGCTGCCAGTTGCAGCAGGTGTTTGGCATGGCGGAAGGGCTGGTGAACTACACCCGTCTTGATGATAGCGCGGAGAAAATTATCCATACCCAGGGTTACCCAATGTGTCCGGACGATGAAGTGTGGGTTGCCGATGCCGAAGGAAATCCACTGCCGCAAGGGGAAGTTGGACGCCTGATGACGCGCGGGCCGTACACCTTCCGTGGCTATTACAAAAGTCCGCAGCACAATGCCAGTGCCTTTGATGCCAACGGTTTTTACTGTTCCGGCGATCTGATCTCTATTGATCCAGAGGGTTACATCACCGTGCAGGGGCGCGAGAAAGATCAGATCAACCGTGGCGGCGAGAAGATCGCTGCCGAAGATATCGAAAACCTGCTGCTGAGCCATCCGGCAGTGATCTATGCCGCACTGGTGAGCATGGAAAATGAGCTGATGGGCGAAAAAAGCTGTGCTTATCTGGTGGTAAAAGAGCCGCTGCGCGCGGTGCAGGTGCGTCGTTTCCTGCGTGAACAGGGTATTGCCGAATTTAAATTACCGGATCGCGTGGAGTGTGTGGATTCACTTCCGCTGACGGCGGTCGGGAAAGTCGATAAAAAACAATTACGTCAGTGGCTGGCGTCACGCGCATCAGCCTGAAGGAGAGAACACGATGGCTATTCCAAAATTACAGGCTTACGCACTGCCGGAGTCTCACGATATTCCGCAGAATAAAGTTGACTGGGCCTTTGAACCGCAACGTGCCGCGTTGTTAATCCATGATATGCAGGACTATTTTGTCAGCTTCTGGGGCGAGAACTGCCCGATGATGGAGCAGGTGATCGCGAATATTGCTGCGCTGCGCGACTACTGCAAACAGCACAATATCCCGGTTTATTACACCGCCCAGCCGAAAGAGCAGAGCGATGAAGATCGGGCGCTGTTGAATGATATGTGGGGGCCGGGCCTGACCCGCTCGCCGGAACAGCAAAAGGTGGTGGATCGCCTGACGCCAGATGCCGACGACACGGTGCTGGTGAAGTGGCGCTACAGCGCGTTTCATCGTTCTCCGCTGGAGCAAATGCTCAAAGAGAGTGGACGTAACCAGCTGATTATTACAGGAGTATATGCCCACATTGGCTGTATGACCACCGCAACCGACGCATTTATGCGCGATATTAAACCGTTTATGGTGGCGGATGCGCTGGCTGATTTCAGCCGTGACGAGCATTTGATGTCGCTGAAATATGTGGCCGGACGTTCTGGCCGGGTGGTGATGACCGAAGAATTACTGCCAGCACCTATCCCCGCCAGCAAAGCGGCGCTGCGTGAGGTGATCCTGCCGTTGCTGGACGAGTCCGATGAACCGTTCGATGACGACAACCTGATCGACTACGGTCTGGATTCGGTGCGCATGATGGCGCTGGCGGCGCGCTGGCGCAAAGTGCATGGTGATATCGACTTTGTCATGCTGGCGAAAAACCCGACCATCGACGCCTGGTGGAAGCTACTCTCCCGCGAGGTGAAATAATGGATTTCAGCGGTAAAAATGTCTGGGTAACCGGCGCAGGTAAAGGTATCGGCTACGCCACGGCGCTGACGTTTGTTGAGGCGGGAGCGAAAGTTACAGGTTTTGATCAAGCGTTCACTCAGGAGCAATATCCCTTTGCGACCGAAGTAATGGATGTTGCCGACGCCGGGCAGGTGGCGCAGGTATGTCAGCGACTGTTAGCTGAAACGGAGCGACTGGACGTGCTGATCAATGCGGCGGGAATTTTGCGCATGGGCGCGACCGATCAGCTCAGTAAAGAGGACTGGCAGCAGACTTTTGCGGTTAACGTCGGCGGTGCGTTTAACCTGTTCCAGCAAACCATGAACCAGTTTCGCCGTCAGCGGGGCGGGGCGATTGTCACTGTGGCGTCCGACGCCGCACACACGGCGCGTATTGGTATGAGTGCTTATGGCGCATCGAAAGCGGCGCTGAAAAGCCTGGCGTTGAGCGTCGGGCTGGAACTGGCGGGTAGCGGCGTGCGCTGTAATGTGGTTTCGCCTGGCTCCACCGACACCGATATGCAACGCACGCTGTGGGTGAGCGATGACGCCGAAGAACAGCGTATTCGCGGCTTTGGCGAGCAGTTTAAACTCGGCATTCCGCTGGGGAAAATCGCCCGTCCACAAGAGATCGCCAACACGATTTTGTTCCTCGCCTCTGACCTCGCCAGCCATATCACCCTACAGGATATTGTGGTCGATGGCGGCTCAACGCTGGGGGCATAAGCATGATCTGGAAACGCCATTTAACGCTCGACGAACTGAACGCCACCAGCGATAACACAATGGTGGCGCATCTGGGAATTGTGTATACCCTTCTGGGAGATGATGTGCTGGAAGCCGAAATGCCGGTTGATACCCGTACTCATCAGCCGTTTGGCCTGCTGCATGGCGGCGCGTCGGCGGCGCTGGCTGAAACGCTGGGATCGATGGCCGGATTTATGATGACCCGTGACGGGCAGTGTGTGGTGGGCACGGAACTTAACGCCACCCATCATCGCCCGGTGTCTGAAGGCAAGGTACGCGGCGTCTGCCAGCCGCTGCATCTTGGGAGGCAAAATCAGAGTTGGGAAATCGTCGTTTTCGATGAACAGGGGCGGCGTTGCTGCACTTGTCGGCTGGGTACGGCAGTTTTGGGATGAGCCCGACAGAATTAAATGAGATTGCAGGAAAACTCGGTTAACGGAGTGATCGAGTTAACATTGTTAAGTTAAATATTGGTTTCAACTCCGATTTACATGGTTACCGTGTTGTTAAATCGTACAAAGATGTTATAGAAACAAAATGTAACATCTCTATGGACACGCACACGGATAACAACTATGAACAAATCAGGGAAATACCTCGTCTGGACAGTGCTCTCTGTAATGGGAGCATTTGCTCTGGGATACATTGCTTTAAATCGTGGGGAACAGATCAACGCGCTGTGGATTGTGGTGGCGTCGGTCTGTATCTATCTGATCGCTTACCGTTTTTATGGGCTGTATATCGCCAAAAATGTGCTGGCGGTTGACCCGACGCGTATGACGCCAGCGGTGCGCCATAACGACGGGCTGGACTATGTGCCGACGGACAAGAAAGTGCTGTTCGGTCACCATTTTGCGGCCATTGCCGGAGCAGGGCCGCTGGTGGGGCCGGTGCTGGCAGCGCAAATGGGCTACCTGCCGGGGATGATCTGGCTGCTCGCCGGGGTGGTTCTCGCCGGTGCGGTGCAGGATTTCATGGTGCTGTTTGTTTCTACGCGCCGTGACGGTCGCTCGCTGGGTGAGCTGGTCAAAGAAGAGATGGGGCCAACTGCCGGGGTGATTGCGCTGGTAGCCTGCTTTATGATCATGGTCATTATCCTTGCAGTACTGGCGATGATCGTGGTGAAAGCCCTGACTCATAGCCCGTGGGGAACGTATACCGTTGCGTTCACCATTCCGCTGGCGATTTTTATGGGAATCTACCTGCGCTATCTGCGTCCGGGCCGCATTGGCGAAGTGTCAGTGATTGGCCTGGTGTTCCTGATTTTCGCCATTATCTCTGGCGGCTGGGTGGCAGAAAGTCCGACCTGGGCACCGTACTTTGACTTTACCGGCGTGCAGCTGACCTGGATGCTGGTGGGCTACGGTTTTGTGGCGGCGGTGCTGCCGGTGTGGTTGCTGCTGGCCCCGCGTGACTATCTCTCGACCTTCCTGAAAATCGGGACTATCGTCGGTCTGGCGGTAGGCATTTTGATTATGCGCCCGACGCTGACCATGCCTGCGCTGACCAAATTTGTCGATGGCACTGGCCCGGTATGGACCGGTAACCTGTTCCCGTTCCTGTTTATCACCATCGCCTGTGGTGCGGTGTCTGGCTTCCATGCGCTGATCTCTTCCGGCACCACGCCGAAGATGCTGGCGAACGAAGGGCAGGCGTGCTTTATCGGCTACGGTGGGATGTTGATGGAATCCTTCGTGGCGATTATGGCGCTAGTTTCTGCCTGTATCATCGATCCGGGCGTGTATTTTGCCATGAACAGCCCAATGGCGGTGCTGGCTCCGGCAGGGACGGCGGATGTAGTCGCTTCTGCCGCGCAGGTGGTGAGTAGCTGGGGCTTTAGCATTACACCAGATACGCTCAACCAGATTGCCAGCGAAGTGGGTGAACAGTCGATCATTTCCCGTGCGGGCGGTGCGCCGACGTTGGCGGTGGGGATGGCTTACATCCTGCACGGTGCGCTGGGTGGTATGATGGATGTGGCGTTCTGGTATCACTTCGCCATTCTGTTTGAAGCTCTGTTTATTCTGACGGCGGTAGATGCGGGTACGCGTGCTGCGCGCTTTATGTTGCAGGATCTGCTGGGCGTGGTGTCTCCTGGCCTGAAGCGGACCGATTCACTGCCTGCTAACCTGCTGGCAACAGCGCTGTGCGTACTGGCGTGGGGCTACTTCCTCCATCAGAGCGTGGTCGATCCGCTGGGCGGTATTAACACTCTGTGGCCGCTGTTTGGTATTGCCAACCAGATGCTGGCAGGGATGGCGCTGATGCTCTGTGCCGTGGTGTTGTTCAAGATGAAACGTCAACGTTACGCCTGGGTGGCGCTGGTACCAACGGCCTGGCTGCTGATTTGTACCCTGACCGCTGACTGGCTGAAAGCGTTTAGCCCGGATGCGAAAGTCGGCTTCCTGGTCATTGCTAACAAGTTCCAGGCAATGATCGACAGCGGCAATATTCCGTCGCAGTATACTGAGTCACAGCTGGCGCAACTGGTGTTCAACAACCGTCTGGATGCCGGGTTAACCATCTTCTTTATGGTGGTCGTGGTGGTCCTGGCACTGTTCTCGATTAAGACGGCACTTGCGGCATTGAAAGATCCGAAGCCAACGGCGAAAGAAACGCCGTATGAGCCGATGCCGGAAAATGTCGAGGAGATCGTAGCGCAGGCGAAAGGCGCGCACTAAAGTCAGAGTGAGGGGGGATGTTGGCGAATGTTGGCATAGTGCCGAGGGTTCCCCCTCACCCTAACCCTCTCCCCGATGGGGCGAGGGGACTGACCGAGTGCGTTGATAGCATTTGTAGGCCGGATAAAGCGTTCACGCCGCATCCGGCACTCTTTCAGCAACATGGTTAGCGGAGGCCAAGATGTTTGATTCACTGGCAAAAGCCGGAAAATATTTAGGTCAGGCGGCGAAGCTGATGATTGGTATGCCTGATTACGACAACTATGTCGAACATATGCGGGTTAATCATCCCGATCAAACGCCGATGACCTACGAGGAGTTTTTCCGTGAGCGGCAGGACGCGCGCTACGGTGGAAAAGGCGGCGCGCGCTGCTGCTAAATTTGCACGTCAGGCTTTAAACGATTCCACTTTTTCGAACGCTGCACGCAACGTATCTGGTGTCAGCGTGACTGGCAGGTAATGAATGGACTCCACCGGGCGCAAGGTGTGGGCAATCACTTTGTCGATCTCCGCCTGATTATTGATATCCACCTCCAGCTCCGCCAGCGTAGTCGGCAGATGAAAACGCTGATACGCCCCGGTTAATTGCGCCAGCACATCATCCTGACCCAGCAAGGCGCTTTGCACCAGAATTCCGTAAGCGACTTTGGTGCCGTGAAGAAACTTCTCGGTTTGCGGCAGGACAGTCAGACCGTTATGCACGGCATGAGCCGCCGCCACACGCGTAAAACGATCGCCCAGACCACCGACCATCCCACCACCAGCAATAATAGCATCCACCACATCGCAAAATGATTGCGTTAACTGCTGATTTTGCTGATCGGCAAGTGCCTGTTCGCTACTGTTTAACAAGACGTCGCGAATGGCCTGCGCATTATTGATCCCCAGCCGCACGGTTAGCGGCAACGTTTCTGGTTGCGGAGCCAGCACCACCGCTTCATACCATTTCGCCAGCGTGTCACCGATCCCCGCCAGCAGATATTGTTGCGGTGCATTGAGGATAATCTCCGGTTCCACCAGCACCATAAAATTGGCGTCGTCGAAAATCTCATAATGCAGCGCCTGTCCGGCATCGTTATACCAGACGGAGAGCGGTGTCCAGGCTGCGCAGGTGGCGGCGATCGTCGGAGCGGCAACAAATGGCAGACCGAGACGGCGGGCGAGGGCTTTCGCGGTGTCGAGCAGTGCGCCGCCGCCGACGCCAATCACCACGCTGCGATCGTCACCGGACTCAGCCGCCAGTTGCTGTACATCGCTTTCGCTGCAATGACCACGAAACAAAATATGCTTTGCCCCTGGAAGTCCAAACGCTGGCGGAAGTTTGGTTTGCGCCGCAGCAATGGCGCGTTTGCCGTAGATCCACACCGCGCGAGAAAGTTGTTCATCAGTGAAAAAATTGTGCAGGTGATTGAAACTTCCTGGATGTGAAAAGTAGTTAGCCGGGCCGACGACCACGCGGATAGGATTGTGAGGCATGTTGTGTTGTCCTTATTGTTTTATTTAGACATCTAAACGTCTTGATTGCCAAATACTGGCATCGTGTTATAGTGCCTTCAACACGCAACTTCGTCAGGTACAATAAAAATGACAAATAACCCTCTGATTCCACAAAGCAAACTTCCACAACTTGGCACCACTATTTTCACCCAGATGAGCGCGCTGGCGCAGCAACACCAGGCGATTAACCTGTCGCAAGGCTTTCCTGATTTTGATGGTCCGCGCTATTTACAGGAGCGGCTGGCGTACCACGTTGCCCAGGGGGCAAACCAATACGCGCCCATGACCGGCGTGCAGGCCTTGCGCGAGGCGATTGCTCAGAAAACGGAACGTTTGTATGGCTATCAACCAGATGCCGATAGCGATATCACCGTAACGGCAGGGGCGACGGAAGCGTTATACGCGGCGATTACCGCACTGGTGCGCAATGGCGATGAAGTGATTTGTTTTGATCCCAGCTATGACAGTTACGCCCCCGCCATCGCGCTTTCTGGGGGAATAGTGAAACGTATGGCACTGCAACCACCGCATTTTCGCGTTGACTGGCAGGAATTTGCCGCATTATTAAGCGAGCGCACCAGACTGGTGATCCTCAACACTCCGCATAACCCCAGTGCAACTGTCTGGCAGCAGGCTGATTTCGCCGCTTTGTGGCAGGCGATCGCCGGGCACGAGATTTTTGTCATTAGCGATGAAGTCTACGAGCACATCAACTTTTCACAACAGGGCCATGCCAGTGTGCTGGCGCATCCGCAGCTGCGTGAGCGGGCAGTGGCGGTTTCTTCATTTGGCAAGACCTATCATATGACCGGCTGGAAAGTGGGTTATTGTGTTGCGCCAGCGCCCATCAGCGCCGAAATTCGCAAGGTACATCAGTATCTGACCTTTTCGGTGAATACCCCGGCACAGCTGGCGCTTGCTGATATGCTACGTGCAGAACCTGAGCATTATCTTGCGTTACCGGACTTTTATCGCCAGAAGCGCGATATTCTGGTGAATGCTTTAAATGAAAGCCGGCTGGAGATTTTACCGTGTGAAGGTACATACTTTTTGCTGGTGGATTACAGCGCGGTTTCTACCCTGGATGATGTTGAGTTTTGCCAGTGGCTGACGCAGGAGCACGGCGTAGCGGCGATTCCGCTGTCGGTGTTTTGCGCCGATCCCTTCCCACATAAACTGATTCGTCTCTGTTTTGCCAAGAAGGAATCGACGTTGCTGGCAGCAGCTGAACGCCTGCGCCAGCTTTAGCTATTTAACCGTCCAGGCGCGGGAATATTGACGGTCGGCAAACAACTCTTGCAGGCCGTTAATTTGCTTCAGTCGCAGCACTTCGTCGCTGTCCATTCCCAGCTCTTTGCCAATTTTATTATCATCCCATCCCAACTGGCTAAGTTCACGGACGATTTCCGACATGGCGGTGATTTGATGGCGTCCACGAGCGCGATTATGACGAATAGTCGCGGCGATGCGTTGATTACGCGTACCTTCCAGACAGGTCACCGGCAAATAACCTTTTAAGCGTAATTTTAATGATGATGAGCCTTTACCAATTTCATGGCGGTGAAAACCATCCACGATTTCCATGGCATTTTTATCCGTATGTGTGACCACAATGGGTTGGGTAAAACCATCTATTTCAATGGATTTTTGCAGCAGTTTTTTTTCGGGTGGTGCCACGTTGTTTGGGTTGTAATCATTAGGCATAAGTTGGCTGTTTTTAACCCACAGAACGCAATCCACTGGCTTTTCACGAAAGGGGTGAAGTGGTCAACAAAAACTGGCCACCGAGTTAGAGTTTTTCCAGTATCGATTTTCCGATTCGTTTGGGGGTAACCC
>NZ_JBDYCV010000085.1:0-16545 GCF_040495915.1 Shigella sp. FJ200513
TCGGTGGAGCTGCATGACAAGGTCATCGGGCATTATCTGAACATAAAACACTATCAGTAAGTTGGAGTCATTACCCTATCCATTAACTGGCCTCCTGCGCAGGTTGTTTCAGTTGTTGAATGCTTTGATTAATAAAACACAAGGCATAAAACATCATTACCACTCCACTTAATGGCAGAATGATATATACGTATCCCATCGGTATTTGCATAGCGGCAGATACCTGTGATGTTGCCAGTGTTTTATCAATTAATTTCAGGCCACCAGTCACAATGACCGAACCGGCAAAACCTAAAATGAGAACGTTAATGACTATACTAAGAAGTAATTGTTTGCGCTTATTCAGGGCGAGAGCAAATAAATCAATAGAGAGATGTCGCTGCGCGCCGACGGTATATGCAGCACCTAATAATCCTACCCAGATCATCAAAAAGCGTGCCAGCTCATCGGTTAATGTACTTGGCTGGTTAAGTACGTAGCGGCTAAATACTTGCCAGACTACGCATACAACCAGAGCAAGCATTACGGCGACAGAAAACGTGGCAATGACGCGGTCTACCGCAAGTTTCAGGCGGTTAAATATCATTGTAAGCATCCTGGAAAATCAGGGCCAGAGGCTGGCCCGGAATATTATTGAGCAGCGTTGTCGAATTTCTCTAACAAAGCAGCTTGTTTTGGATCTTTTTTGAAGTCGTCAAACAGAGGTTGCACGGCTTTACGGAATGGCGCTTTATCCACTTTTACAATTTCACCCCCCATAGCTTTCGCCTGAGCACGTGTGTCAGCGTCAATTTTTTCCCACAATTTTTGTTGATAAGCTTCGGATTTCTTCGCCGCTGTTTCGAGGATTTGTTGCTGTTCTGGGGTTAATTTATTCCATGTTTTGGTGGAGATAACCAAAAAGTCAGGAATTGAGGCGTGTTCATCTTCAGAAAAAACTTTGGCAATTTCAATATGTCGAGTCTGCATCCAGGAAGGCACGTTATTTTCTGCGCCATCTACTACACCTTGCTGCATCGCAGTATAAACTTCGCCAAATGAAATTGGAGTGGGTGAACCACCCATCAGTTCAATCATTTTGATGGTGGTCGGACTTGGCTGAACACGAATTTTCAGTCCTTTAAGATCTTCTGGCTTTGTAATCGGTTTTTTCGCATAGAAACTGCGAGTACCCGCTACATAAGCTGATAAAGCAAAAAAGCCTTTGTCTTTTGTTGAGTCCATAATTTCTTTACCAACTTCACCAAAAACAACTTAATAAGAACGGCAAATTATAGATAGCATAAATATTATCAAAAGACTCCAGATCACTGGCGGAACCTTTGGTCATATCCAGTGCGCCATTTTGCAACAATTCCATAGTTTCTCGCGCATTACCCATCTGGCTGCTGGGATAAATACGGATCACCATATTACCTTTTGACAGCTGTTTTACCTCTTTCGCCAGCTCTTCAAAACTCTGATGTACAACATGACTTCTTTCCAGGTTGTGTGCTAACTTTAACGCCACTTTTTCTGCGGCGTTTACGCCAGTGCTAACCAGAGCCAGCAAGGATGCGCAGACTAATGAGCGGGTAAATGACCTCATTTTCATAAAAAAACTCCCTGTTGAAGGATGGAAATTGGTTGATATCTAATTGTGCTTATCAGTGATTTGTGCGACAAATTGGTTAACCTGTCTGATAACTTGTCTATGTTTATCACAACTTGAAATAAAGTCAGAAATTAAATATTAAATTTGTGCGCCAGGTTGTACATATTTATAATCAATGAATGATTAGTAAATATTCACTAAATATATATAATAAATGTCGTCGATATTTATTCAGTAAGAAATATATTTCTGCCGAGGTTAATTAACGGGGGGATAAAAGAAGTGATTAATGCGCCCGCAGGCGCATTAATGATTACTCAGCGAGGAATAATTCAAGAAGTGAGTTTAAGAATAATTTACCATGTTCCGTTATCTGCCAGTAATCCGCACATTCGGTGAGATAACCCTGGGCAATCGCCTCGTCTAACTGTGGGCGAATCACATCTTCGCAAAGCCCGGTATACGCAATAAACTCCACGCGCGGCGCGGCCTCCAGCAGACGGAAGCGATTCATAAAGAACTCAAACGGCTTATCTGCGGCTTCGACATCACGCTGGCTTTCCAGATACCTTCCTTGCATAAAACCACGAGGATGACGCGTTTTAGTGGTACGCAGAATGCGCCCATCCGGGAAGGTCACTTTGCCGTGCGCGCCGCAGCCAATACCGATGTAGTCACCAAAGCGCCAGTAGTTGAGATTGTGCTGGCACTGATAACCGGGTTTGGCGTAAGCGGAAGTTTCATATTGCTGATAACCCGCTGCGGTTAATAACTGATGCCCCTGTTCGAAAATATCCCACAGCGCGTCATCGTCCGGCAGCACCGGCGGTCGCGAGCCAAACAGCGTATTAGGTTCGATAGTCAGTTGATACCAGGAAAGATGCGGCGGATTCAGTTCAATGGCCTGGCGTAGATCGCCAAGCGCCTCTTCCAGTGATTGATCCGGTAGTCCATGCATCAAATCAAGGTTAAAGCTACGTAACCCTAAACCGCTCGCCAGCTTTGCCGCTCGTTTCGCTTCTTGCGGGCCATGAATACGCCCAAGTCGTTTCAGCTTTTCTTCGCTAAAACTCTGCACACCAATAGAGATGCGGTTTACACCAGCACGCTGATAATCGACAAAGCGATCCGCTTCTACCGTGCCTGGGTTCGCTTCCATAGTAATTTCTGCATCCGCTGCCAGCGGCAAACGCGCACGCACGCCGTCTAGCAGCGTTTGCATCGCCGGGCCGGAAAGCAGGCTCGGCGTACCACCGCCAATAAAGATTGTCTTTACTTCACGGCCCTGAGCGTAAGCCACATCATTGTCCAGATCGCAAAGCAGATGCTGAACATAATCGTCGTGCGGCACTTCTCCTTTCAACGCGTGAGAGTTGAAATCGCAGTACGGGCATTTCTGCACGCACCACGGGATGTGAATGTAGAGACTCAGCGGCGGTAATTTAACCATTACGTAAAGCGTCCAGCAGCAGTTTCAACGCCTGACCACGGTGGGAAATGGCGCTCTTTTCTTCGCGGGTCAGTTCGGCGGCGGTTTTCCCTTCGGAAGGTACGAAGAAGATTGGATCATAACCAAAGCCACCAGTGCCCGCTGGTTCGCGAGTAATCACGCCCGGCCAGCTGCCGTGGCATACCAGCGGAGTCGGATCTTCCGCGTGACGCAGATATACCAGCACGCAGTGGAAACGCGCCTGACGTTGGTCGTCCGGTACGTCTTTCAGTGTTTCCAACAGTTTTTGCAGATTCTTTTGATCGGTCGCGTCTTCACCGGAATAACGCGCGGAGTAAATACCCGGCGCGCCACCCAGCGCATCTACCGCCAGACCAGAGTCGTCGGCAATTGCCGGTAAACCGGTCACTTTTGCCGCATGGCGCGCTTTCAGAATCGCGTTTTCGATAAAGGTTAGGCCGGTTTCTTCAGCGGAATCAACGCCGAGGTCTGTTTGGGCCACGATATCAAGACCAAAGTCGCTAAGCAGCGACGCCAGCTCACGCACTTTACCGGCATTGCCGGTTGCGAGGACAACTTTTTGCATAGGATACCTAATTAATTAACGCCGCGATTTCTGGCGGGATTTGTTGCGGATTAATGATTTTAATTTGTTTGTGGCGGCCAAGTTCGCCTTTTTCAATCACCACCTGGCTTTTGGCAACCCGGAATTGCTTACCGAGAAACTTCACCAGATGACTGTTGGCCTGGCCGTCAACCGGCGGCGCGGTAATGGCGACTTTAACTTCGTCGCCATGTAAACCGACAATAGAATCACGGCTGGCTTTCGGCTGAATATAGAGCCGTAAAACCAGACCGTCATCATTAACTGTTACGGCACTCATAACGCCATCCACAGCCCCGGCAGCAGCATGTTTCCGGTTGCCTGTAATACTTCTGCGACACCCATATTGATGGCATACAGCAGCAGAACGAGGATCATCGGCGAGAAATCAATCCCACCCATTGCCGGTAGCAAGCGGCGAATCGGGCGCAGCAGCGGATCGGCCAGCTGAATCAGCACGTATTCAATCGGGCTACGACCCTGGCTTACCCAGCTCATAATCGCCATCACCAGCAGGACCCAGAAAATCAGCAAGCCGATGGTTTTCAGCAGAATCAGTAAACCGGCAATCCAGATGATTGGCAGGAAGGTCACCACTTCAAACAGCACAATGGCTTTGATAAAACTGAGAATATAGGCAACCAGCAGCGAGGCGCTGTCAATGGGACCCATTGCCGGAATAACGCGGCGCAGTGGCCCGATAATTGGCTGCGCTACCTTCACTACAAACTGTGAGAAGGGGGTGTAAAAATCACAATGAGCACACTGCATCCAGATGCGTAATAACAGCACCATTGTATACAGCTCAATGACCGTTGAAAGCAGGAAAGTCAACGTATTCATGGCGTTCCTTTAATTCCTTATTTTTTAGAGTAATCACGCGCACCAAAAATTGCAGTGCCGATACGAACCATCGTGCTACCTGCCGCAATGGCGGCTTCCATATCGTCCGACATTCCCAGAGAGAGCGTGTCGATATGCGGGTAGCGCGTTTTCAGTCCGGCAAATGCTACAGCCATTTGGCGTGCAACTTCAAACTGCCTTACATATTCTGACTCAAGCGCAGGGATTGCCATCAGCCCGCGCAGACGTAAACGCGGTAGTTCAGCGACCGCCGCTGCCAGCTCGTCCAGTTCTGCCAGTTGAATCCCGGACTTACTGTTTTCATCACTAATATTAATTTGAATCAGTACGTTAAGAGGGGGAAGTTCTGCCGGGCGCTGCTCGTTGAGGCGGGTAGCAATGCGCAAACGGTCGATGGTATGACACCAGTCGAAATGCTCTGCCACTAGGCGGCTTTTATTAGACTGCAACGGGCCAATAAAATGCCATTCTAATCCTGTTACGCCCAGTTCCTGAAAGTGGCGAATTTTATCTACCCCTTCCTGAACGTAGTTTTCACCAAATTGACGCTGCCCGGCATCAATGGCTTCTGCGATGGCGCTCGCAGGTTTTGTTTTACTGACTGCAAGCAGCGTAATTTCTTCTGGAGAACGGCCGCAACGCGTTGCAGCCGCTGAGATTTTGTCCCGGACCTGTGCCAGGTTATGCGCAATATCGTTCATTTTCCGAGGATCTTAGTATGAATATGGAAGAAATTGTGGCCCTTAGTGTAAAGCATAACGTCTCGGATCTACACCTGTGCAGCGCCTGGCCCGCACGATGGCGCATTCGTGGCAGAATGGAAGCTGCGCCGTTTGATGCGCCGGACGTCGAAGAGCTACTGCGGGAGTGGCTGGATGACGATCAGCGGGCAATATTGCTGGAAAATGGCCAGCTGGATTTTGCCGTGTCGCTGGCGGAAAACCAGCGGTTGCGTGGCAGTGCGTTCGCGCAACGGCAAGGTATTTCTCTGGCATTACGGTTGTTACCTTCGCACTGTCCACAGCTCGAACAGCTTGGTGCACCACCGGTATTGCCGGAATTACTCAAGAGCGAGAATGGCCTGATTCTGGTGACGGGGGCTACGGGGAGTGGCAAATCTACCACGCTGGCGGCGATGGTTGGCTATCTTAATCAACATGCCGATGCGCATATTCTGACGCTGGAAGATCCTGTGGAATATCTCTATGCCAGCCAGCGATGTTTGATCCAGCAGCGGGAAATTGGTTTGCACTGTATGACGTTCGCATCGGGGTTGCGGGCTGCATTGCGGGAAGATCCTGATGTGATTTTGCTCGGAGAGCTACGTGACAGTGAGACAATCCGTCTGGCGCTGACGGCGGCAGAAACCGGGCATCTGGTGCTGGCAACCTTACATACACGTGGTGCCGCGCAGGCAGTTGAGCGACTGGTGGATTCATTTCCGGCGCAGGAAAAAGATCCCGTACGTAATCAACTTGCGGGTAGTTTACGGGCAGTGCTGTCACAAAAGCTGGAAGTGGATAAACAGGAAGGACGCGTGGCGCTGTTTGAATTACTGATTAACACTCCCGCGGTGGGGAATTTGATTCGCGAAGGGAAAACCCACCAGTTACCGCATGTTATTCAAACCGGGCAGAAGGTGGGGATGTTAACGTTTCAGCAGAGTTATCAGCAGCGGGTGGGGGAAGGGCGTTTGTGACGTTGCCATGCCCGATGCGCAAGTTTATAGGGCCTATAAAGGCAATAAATGTCTGATGCGACGCTAACGCGTCTTATCAGACCTACAGCCGCTGCCAGATGTGTGCTGGATAAGGCGTTCACGCCGCATCCGGCAAGATGGCGGTAACGACTATCCGCCAGGCTTTTAGATCGCCTTAATATCCCTGCTCGAAATAGCTTTCGAGAATAATAACCGCAGAGGCAGAGTCAACTTTGCCTTTGTTGAGCGCCCGATAGCCGCCCTGTTCAAAAAGACCGGAACGGGCTTCCACAGTGCTAAGACGCTCGTCATGGAGCTTTACTTCAACACCGAAACGACCATGAATACGGTTGGCAAATTTGCGCGCTCTGGCGGTTAACGGCTGTTCGGTGCCGTCCATATTCAGCGGCAAACCGACGATGATTTCGTCAGGCTGCCACTCTTTCAGTAAACGTTCGATGAGGTTCCAGTCCGGCGTACCGTCCTGCGCTTTAATTGCAGGCAAAGGGCGAGCGGTGCCGGTAATGCGTTGGCCGACCGCTACGCCAATGCTTTTGGTGCCGAAGTCGAAGGCGAGTAAGGTTCCACTCATCAGGCGTGTCCTGCCACACCAGGCATGGTGAGAATATCCACACCAATCAGTTTTGCCGCCTCGCGCCAGCGGTCGGCAATCGGCGTTTTGAACAGAATATTCAGATCCGCCGGGGCCGTTAGCCACGCGTTATCGAGAATTTCTTGTTCCAGTTGACCTTTTTCCCAGGAGGCATAGCCCAGAGCCACCAATACGTCAGACGGTTGTTTATCGGTGCCGAGCGTTTCCAGCACATCGCGGGAAGTGGTCATCACCGTGTTGTCTGAAATGCGAATGCTGGAAGCAAAATTGGAGGGCGGAGTATGCAAAATAAACCCGCGATCTTCAGCCAGTGGGCCGCCGAGCATAACCGGTTTATCCAGACGGATTGATTCATCACGCGGCTCCGGCGTGATCTTCAGCTTTTCCAGAATCCCTTCAATTTTGAGATTTTCCAGCGGCTTGTTGACGATGATCCCCATTGCACCATTGGTATTATGTTCGCAAATGTAGACCACGGAACGACGGAAAATCGGATCCTGGAGAGCAGGCATGGCAATAAGAAAGTGATGCTGTAAATTCATTGTCAGAGGTTCTGTTTCCTGGTTCAAAAAAGCAACAGCGCCCAGTATGCGTGGAAAGAAGGGCGCTGTCACTCAGAGTCTCAACGAGATCCTTCTCGCTAAGGTGGGTTACTGCTGCTGTAAACGTGCTTCGATGGCATCCATTAACATTCCGGTGATCGACACCGGAAACTCTGCTTCAATCTCACGAATACAGGTTGGGCTGGTGACGTTAATTTCAGTCAGACGGTCGCCGATGATATCCAGACCAACAAAAATCAGCCCTTTTTCTTTCAGCGTCGGCCCGATCTGACGGGCGATTTTCCAGTCACTTTCCGTCAGCGGACGAGGTTCACCGCGACCACCGGCAGCCAGATTGCCACGGGTTTCGCCCCCCTGCGGAATACGCGCCAGGCAGTACGGTACCGGCTCGCCATCCACCACCAGCACGCGTTTGTCGCCATCTTTAATGGCTGGCAGGTAATTTTGCGCCATGCAGTAGCAAGTGCCATGCTCAGTCAGGGTTTCGGCAATCACGCCGAGGTTTGGATCGCCTTCTTTCACGCGGAAAATCGACGCGCCGCCCATACCGTCCAGCGGCTTAAGAATGATGTCGCTGTGTTTCTCCCAGAACGCTTTTAGCTGCGCTTTATTGCGCGTAACCAGCGTTTCTGGCGTTAAGTCAGAGAACCAGGCGGTAAACAGTTTCTCGTTACAGTCGCGCAGGCTCTGCGGCTTGTTAACGATCAGCGTCCCTTTCTCTTCGGCACGTTCCAGAATATAGGTCGCGTAGATAAACTCGGTATCAAACGGCGGGTCTTTACGCATCAGGATCACATCGAGATCGGCCAGCGGCAGATCCTGTTCACCGACGAACGAAAACCACTCTTCGTAGTTCTGCTTCACGTTCAGCGTGCGGGTATGGGCGCGGGCTTCGCCATTGATCAGATACAGATCGCCCATCTCCATATAGTGAAGTTCGTAACCACGACGCTGTGCTTCCAGCAACATAGCGAAACTGGAATCTTTCTTGATGTTGATGTTTGCGATGGGGTCCATCACGATGCCGAGCTTGATCATTATTCTTCTCCGTTAGCCCAAATCGCCAAATCGTACTTGTAGCGCGGTAATGGCGGTGAGCGCAGTTGTCTCTGTACGCAAAACGCGAGGTCCCAACAGGATATCAGTAAATTGATAGCGGGCAGTCATGGCAATTTCATCTGCCGATAAACCGCCTTCCGGGCCAATCAGCAGGCGGACGCGTTCAACCGGTAAAGGCAACGTATTGATGCTGTTACTGGCGCGCGGGTGAAGATTCAGTTTCAGTCCTTCATCCTGCTCTGCACACCAGGCTTCCAGATCCATCGCTGGACGGATTTCCGGCACCCGGTTACGACCACACTGCTCACAGGCAGCAATTGCAATCTTCTGCCACTGCTGAAGCTTCTTGTTCAGACGTTCACTATCCAGTTTAACGCCGCAGCGCTCAGAAAAAAGTGGCGTAATGAGGCTTACACCGAGTTCGATCGATTTCTGGATAGTAAATTCCATTTTTTCACCACGCGACATCACCTGACCGAGGTGAATATGCAGCGGAGATTCGCGATCGTCGATCTGGCCTTCCAGCACCTTCACTTCCACGCTTTTTTTGCTGGCGCTGGTAATTTCGGCGTCAAAGACCTGGTTGCTACCGTCAAACAATTGCAACGCCTGCCCCGGCCCCATGCGCAGTACGCGCCCGATATGGTTGGCGGCATCTTCGCAAAGCGCGATGTGAGAATGGCTGGTCAGTGGTTCAGGATGATAAATGCGGGGGATACGCATAGTTAAAAATCCGCGTCGTCTCCCCACGCGGTTGTACGCGTGGGGTAGGGGTTAACAAAAAGAATCCCGCTAGTGTAGGTTAGCTCTTTCGCGCCTGGCAAGCGCGTTGCACATACGGGTTATGATTGCCCTGCACCTTCGCGATGCGTTCATCGCGCTCGCACTCCCAGTCGGTAACCGGATACATCTTGTTCCATGCGTTGAACAGCTGCGTTTGCTGGCGAGAGAGTGTCAGGTTGTATTGGTCGCGCATATAGAAGTAGGTGCGCGCAATGGCACCGCGTGCACGCGCTGGTGGTTCGGCAGCTTTTTCTTTGAAATCGACCTTCATGGCGCATTGACCGTACTGGCCTTCGCCGCCATTCCACTGGCTGTACATAAAATTGCCGCGATCGCCATTCACCTCGCCGACTGACGGCTGCAGGTTATGCATATCGCTTTCCATCTTGCGATAGACCGGATCTTTAGCGCAGTTTTTACGTCCACCGTCCTGCCAGCACTGGCGCTGGTGACCGAATTGCCAGGCGGGAACGACGTGTTCCCACTCTACGCGGCTGGCGCGGTTTTCATTTTTGCGCACCTGATAGCCGCACGATTGCAGATCAACAACGCCTTTTTTGCCCTGCCAGTTAATTTTACATCCGCAATAAAACGTACCGGGCGCATCAGCGTGGACTTTTACCGCCGCGGCTTTCGCCTGAGAAAAACTATTGATACCTTCGGCCAACGTCGGGCCGGAAAATGCTGCGCTCAGTACCACCGCAGCAATAGACAAATAACGGTACATCACTTACTCCGTGTTAAAACGAGCCAGCAACGTAGCGAAAGTTGTTTTGGTATGCAATCAGCCAGATCAGGAAAGTTCCTGATAGTTCAGGTGGTTATTTCGCAACCAGCTGTTCACCGCAGTGAACACAGCGATAGATGGCCTCGCCACGAACTACGCGATTATGGCGGCGTACGGTAAGCTGATGTTCCTGGCACTTACAGCGGTAGGGGAAGGTGTTGCGACGCACGGATTGCAGTTCGAACTGATGCGTACGACGGGCGGGAACGCCCAGCACGCTTTCCATCATCCACTTCCACTCTTTGCCATGTGGCGCTACGCGGCCGAAATGTTTCCATACCAGCAAATGTGCCAGTTCGTGCGGTACCACTTCTTCAATAAAAGCTTCACTGTTTTCCAACAGCAAAACGGGATTGAGGCGGATTTCATAGCTTTCCAGCCAGGCTGTTCCGGCGGAGGTTCCGCGCTGGGTGTAAGAGAGTTTTGGCTCCGGGTAGTTACGCCCTAGCTTCAGGTTGGCCTGGGCGAGTTTTTCCCGCAGGCGGCGCATAACGGCCTGTTGGATGGCGATAGGGAGACGGGATGTTTTCATAGCGGCAGAGGATAGAGCGAAGAAAAGATGACTGCAAGAGGCGGCTTCCTCCGCGACGGGAGGAAGCCTGAGGAGATTAATCGTGAGCGCCGATTTCGCGCAGTTTACGACCTTTCATCAGATTACGTTCAATATGTTCCAGCGAAACGTGTTTGGTTTCCGGTACCAGCCACAATGTCAGCAGGATAAACAGTACGTTCAGAGCCGCATACACCCAGAAGGTGTTGGCGTTACCCAGCGTGTTGAGCATGGTCAGGAACGTTGCGCCAACGATCATGTTGGCAATCCAGTTGGTGGCGGTGGAGCAGGTGATGCCAAAATCGCGGCCTTTCAGCGGCTGAATTTCGGAGCACAGTACCCAAATCAGCGGACCGGCACTCATGGCAAAACCGACAATAAACATCAGCAGCATGGCGATGGCGAAATACTGCGCCGACGGAGAGTGGATACCGATATGCATCATTGTACCGAGTACGCCCATGCCAGCAGCCATCACCAGGAAGCCCAGCGTTAGCGTTGGTTTACGTCCCCAGCGGTCAACAAGGCCGATTGCGATAAAGGTGGCAAGTACGTTGGTCAGGCCGACAATCACTGTCCCCCACATTTGCTCGGTGGTGTTGGTATAACCCGCCAGTTCGAAGATTTTCGGCGCGTAATACATGATGACGTTCATCCCGGTGAATTGCTGCATTACCTGTAACAGTACGCCAAGGAACACCGCGCGGCGGAAGTTGCTATTCTCTTTAAACAGCGCCCAGCCACTCTGTTTAACCTGCAAACTTTCACGGATTTCATCCAGTTCGCGTTTCGCTTCCGCGCTGGTGTCACGCAGGCGTAGCAGCACGCGTTCGGCATCAACAAAACGGCGTTTGGCGGCAAACCAACGTGGGCTGTCTGGCAGGAAGAAGACACCAATCAGCAGCAAAATTGCCGGGATGATAATCACACCCAGCATCCAGCGCCATGCACCGGTGTAGCTGAAGGCGGTATCAGAAAGATAAGCACCGAGGATCCCGATAGTGATCATCAACTGATACATCGAGATCATACTGCCGCGAATTTTTTCCGGCGCAATTTCTGACAGGTACAGTGGTGCGGTATAAGAGGCCACACCCACCGCCAGCCCCAGCAGAACGCGCGAAAGAATCAGTACTTCAACGTTTGGCGCAGCCGCAGAGAACAGTGAACCGGCAACAAACAGGATTGCGCCGATCATCAGGCTCTTTTTGCGCCCGAGTTTAAAGGAGAGCCAGCCGATGCCCACCGCACCGACTGCCGCACCGAACATCATGGAGCTTACGACCCATTCTTGCGTGTGCGAAGTTATCTGGAATTCATCTGCAATAAACGGCAGTGCGCCAGCAATTACACCGATATCCAGGCCAAAGAGTAATCCCGCCAGAGCGGCAAGGAAGCAGACGAAAAACGTCATTGCCTTGTTTGACCGCCCCTGTTTTTTAGCGTCAGGCATGATGCCCTCCAATATAGTTATTTTTTATTGTGAATTAAGATAGGTGAGTACGACGTAAAAAGATGTGAAGCAAATCACATCAGTGTAATCGCTTACACTAACATTTATCTTAGTTATGATTTAAGGGCATGAAAATAATTGAGTTATATCATCATAGATTAAACGCTGTCATCTGCAATTAAGACTTTACTGAAAAGAAATGTAACAACTGTGAAAGCTGAATAATAATATGAAAATATTACAAATATTTTGCTGGTGTGGTTGGTGTAATCGGTTTCAGTTGTGATGGTAATTTGCCGTGAAACGTGATCAGGAAGAATGATGTTATTGTGCGGGCAGTTTTTTTGCCGGATGCGGCGTGAACGCCTATCCACCGCGGTGAGGTAAAAGAAAAAGGCCAGCGCGAGGCTGGCCTTTGAACGCAGGTGAAGAAAGATTACTTCAGACCGGCAGCATCGCGCAGCAGCTGCGCTTTGTCGGTTTTTTCCCACGGGAAATGTTCACGACCAAAGTGACCGTATGCTGCGGTTTCTTTGTAGATCGGGTGCAGCAGATCCAGCATCTGAATCAGTCCGTATGGGCGCAGGTCGAAGAACTCACGTACCAGCAGAGTCAGTTGTTCAGAAGGCACTTTCTCAGTACCGAAAGTTTCTACCATGATGGAGGTCGGTTCAGCCACGCCGATTGCGTAGGAAACCTGAATTTCACAACGATCGGCCAGGCCAGCAGCAACGATGTTTTTCGCGACATAACGTGCTGCGTAGGCTGCGGAACGGTCCACTTTTGATGGATCTTTACCAGAGAATGCACCGCCACCGTGACGCGCCATGCCGCCGTAGGTATCAACGATAATTTTACGGCCAGTCAGACCGCAGTCACCCATTGGGCCACCGATAACGAAACGACCGGTCGGGTTGATGAAGAATTTGGTGGCAGAAGTCAGCCATTCAGCGGGCAGAATTGGCTTGATGATCTCTTCCATTACCGCTTCTTGCAGCGATTTCTGGTCGATCTCTTCAGAGTGCTGAGTGGAAAGCACGACAGCATCAATACCAACGATTTTGCCGTCGTCATACTGGAAAGTCACCTGGCTTTTCGCGTCCGGGCGCAGCCACGGCAGAGTGCCGTTTTTACGCACTTCAGCCTGACGCTGTACCAGACGGTGTGCATAGGTGATAGGTGCTGGCATCAGCACGTCGGTTTCATTAGTTGCGTAGCCAAACATCAGACCCTGGTCACCCGCGCCCTGTTCCAGCGGATCGGCACGGTCAACGCCTTGGTTGATGTCAGGAGACTGTTTGCCGATAGCGCTCAGAACCGCACAGGAGTTAGCGTCAAAGCCCATGTCGGAATGCACATAGCCAATTTCGCGAACGGTGTTACGGGTGATCTCTTCGATGTCTACCCAGGCGCTGGTGGTGATTTCGCCGCCAACTAAAACCATGCCGGTTTTTACGTAGGTTTCGCAAGCAACGCGTGCTTTCGGATCCTGTTCGAGGATCGCGTCTAAAACGGCATCAGAGATTTGGTCAGCAATTTTGTCAGGATGCCCTTCAGAGACGGACTCGGACGTAAAAAGGTGTTTTGCCATATTTAATATCACCTAAAGAGAATTTGGTTAGCTCAAACTGTTGTGTGGATTTTCTGTGGTAGCGGATCCTACCACGACTCTGCAGGTTAAAAACACTGGCAGTCTGAGTGTTAATCGGTATGGATGGATTAACATCTGGATGGCTATTTTAGGTCAATTCTTCACCCGATTTCCACTTTTTTTTGAATCGTGTCTCATTCTGTTAAAAACGTGGCTGGAAATTTTTCCTGACAATGCCGGCATTCTGCGTATTTATCTTTTGCAATTTTCTGCCATTGTGGGGTATAAAACGCGGCGCGCGGCTTAAATAAAAAGCACACGACGTTTCTTTCGTGTTGCCACTTCCAGCCGGGTTGAAATCAGAGTTTTGGCTTGTGGGTTCGTCTTAACAGGCGGCCGTGGAGGTGATACGAAATAATGAACCGTTGTCTGCTGCTTAACCTGTCTCACCGTTCTGGTGAAGACTCGTTCCCCGCACTCTGCATCTCTGCTTTGCATACCTGCCGATGTTATACCCATCTCGGCGCTTCTCAGGATTCAAGAGCTGGTTACAGTTACTGAGGACTGAACAAGGGCGCTCTTGTAAAAACAAGAGTTTTCTCGTGGTTTCGCCGAACTGTCACACTTACGTTCGGTTATGTGCTTAATAATGTTATGAAAAAGAAACCGGTTGCGCAGTCGGAGCGTCAGCATACACTGCTGGAAAATCCATGTGCTTATGGGTTGTTATCGCAGTTCCAGGCTGCGACAGTCGTTAACTGTTTTACACTTAATAAAATAATTTGAGGTTCGCTATGTCTGACGACATGTCTATGGGTTTGCCTTCGTCAGCGGGCGAACACGGTGTACTACGCTCCATGCAGGAGGTTGCAATGAGCTCCCAGGAAGCCAGCAAGATGCTGCGTACTTACAATATTGCCTGGTGGGGCAATAACTACTATGACGTTAACGAGCTGGGCCACATCAGCGTGTGCCCGGACCCGGACGTCCCGGAAGCTCGCGTCGATCTCGCGCAGTTAGTGAAAACTCGTGAAGCACAGGGTCAGCGTCTGCCTGCACTGTTCTGTTTCCCACAGATCCTGCAGCACCGTTTGCGTTCCATTAACGCCGCGTTCAAACGTGCGAGGGAATCCTACGGCTATAACGGCGATTACTTCCTTGTTTATCCGATCAAAGTTAACCAGCACCGCCGCGTGATCGAGTCCCTGATTCATTCGGGTGAACCGCTGGGTCTGGAAGCCGGTTCCAAAGCCGAGTTGATGGCAGTGCTGGCACATGCTGGCATGACTCGTAGCGTCATCGTCTGCAACGGTTATAAAGACCGCGAATATATCCGCCTGGCATTAATTGGCGAGAAGATGGGGCACAAGGTCTATCTGGTCATTGAGAAGATGTCAGAAATCGCCATTGTGCTGGATGAAGCAGAACGTCTGAATGTCGTTCCTCGTCTGGGCGTGCGTGCACGTCTGGCTTCGCAGGGCTCGGGTAAATGGCAGTCCTCCGGCGGGGAAAAATCGAAGTTCGGCCTGGCTGCGACTCAGGTACTGCAACTGGTTGAAACCCTGCGTGAAGCCGGGCGTCTCGACAGCCTGCAACTACTGCACTTCCACCTCGGTTCGCAGATGGCGAATATTCGCGATATCGCGACAGGCGTTCGTGAATCCGCGCGTTTCTATGTGGAACTGCACAAGCTGGGCGTCAATATTCAGTGCTTCGACGTCGGCGGCGGTCTGGGCGTGGATTATGAAGGCACCCGTTCGCAGTCTGACTGCTCCGTAAACTATGGCCTCAATGAATACGCCAACAACATCATCTGGGCGATTGGCGATGCGTGTGAAGAAAATGGTCTGCCGCATCCGACGGTAATCACCGAATCGGGCCGTGCGGTGACTGCGCACCATACCGTGCTGGTGTCGAATATCATCGGCGTGGAACGTAACGAATATACGGTGCCGACCGCGCCCGTAGAAGATGCGCCGCGTGCGCTGCAAAGCATGTGGGAAACCTGGCAGGAAATGCACGAACCGGGAACTCGCCGTTCTTTGCGTGAATGGTTACACGACAGCCAGATGGATCTGCACGACATTCATATCGGCTACTCTTCCGGCACCTTTAGCCTGCAAGAACGTGCATGGGCAGAACAACTCTATCTGAGCATGTGCCATGAAGTGCAGAAGCAACTGGATCCGCAAAACCGTGCGCATCGTCCGATAATCGACGAACTGCAGGAACGTATGGCGGACAAAATGTACGTCAATTTCTCGCTGTTCCAGTCAATGCCGGACGCATGGGGGATCGACCAGTTGTTCCCGGTTCTACCGCTGGAAGGGCTGGATCAAGTGCCGGAACGTCGCGCTGTGCTGCTGGATATTACCTGTGACTCTGACGGTGCTATCGACCACTATATTGATGGTGATGGTATTGCCACGACAATGCCAATGCCGGAGTACGATCCAGAGAATCCGCCGATGCTCGGTTTCTTTATGGTCGGTGCATATCAGGAGATCCTTGGCAATATGCACAACCTGTTCGGTGATACCGAAGCAGTTGACGTGTTCGTGTTCCCTGACGGTAGCGTAGAAGTAGAACTGTCTGACGAAGGCGATACCGTGGCGGACATGCTGCAATATGTACAGCTCGATCCGAAAACGCTGTTAACCCAGTTCCGCGATCAAGTGAAGAAAACCGATCTTGATGCTGAACTGCAACAACAGTTCCTTGAAGAGTTCGAGGCAGGTTTGTACGGTTATACTTATCTTGAAGATGAATAATTAAGATTATTCCGCTGGCGGGTCGATTTATTTACGTAAATCGGCCCGCTTTCTTTTTATATATTCTTAAAAATAATCTAGCTGCTTTTCTGGTAATGCTGCCAACTTACTGATTTAGTGTATGATGGTGATTTTAAGGTGCTTGCGTGGCTTCCATTTCCATC
>NZ_JBDYCV010000086.1:0-16086 GCF_040495915.1 Shigella sp. FJ200513
GTGGAGCTGCATGACAAGGTCATCGGGCATTATCTGAACATAAAACACTATCAGTAAGTTGGAGTCATTACCCAAAAAGATACGCAGCGGAAATGCCAGTCTTTGGAAAAATGCAAACTGTTTATTCTCGTTAAGCTGCAACATTGTTTTCCTTGCGGGTTGTCCCGAGCCTCTTTGACGGATGTAATTAAAATGTTGAATCAAAATACATAGATATTAATTATGATCGTGGCAAATTTTATTCATTAAATCAATTAAATCACTTAAACCTGCGAGTCATTTCGTAATTACATTAATTAAAAAACTTAAAACCATTAAATAAATAAAAAACCACTAACTCTATGTGAAATAAATCAAAATTTCACGCCGAAATACTCCTTAGGATGTATAGCAAAAGGAGAAAAAGATATACCTCGATCACCCCCCTTTCTCCCAAGTGAAAATAAAAGGTTATCAGTTTGCAACATTGAACAACATTCGTTGCAAATCGATAACAACATGCACCTTCAGGATACTATTTATTATGTTCGGCAATGATATTTTCACCCGCGTAAAACGTTCAGAAAATAAAAAAATGGCGGAAATCGCCCAATTCCTGCATGAAAATGATTTGAGCGTTGACACCACAGTCGAAGTATTTATTACCGTAACCCGCGATGAAAAGCTTATCGCGTGCGGTGGAATTGCCGGAAATATTATTAAATGCGTTGCTATCAGTGAATCCGTTCGCGGTGAAGGACTGGCGCTGACATTAGCCACTGAACTGATAAACCTCGCCTATGAGCGGCACAGCACGCATCTGTTTATTTATACCAAAACCGAATACGAGGCGCTGTTCCGCCAGTGCGGTTTTTCCACGCTGACCTGCGTACCCGGCGTGATGGTGCTGATGGAAAACAGCGCCACGCGACTGAAACGCTATGCCGAATCGCTGAAAAAATTTCGTCATCCAGGGAACAAGATTGGCTGCATTGTGATGAACGCCAATCCCTTTACGAATGGTCACCGTTATCTGATTCAACAAGCTGCGGCACAGTGCGACTGGTTGCATCTGTTTTTAGTCAAAGAAGATTCTTCACGCTTCCCCTATGAAGACCGGCTGGATCTGGTGTTAAAAGGCACCGCCGATATTCCACGCCTGACTGTGCATCGCGGCTCAGAATACATCATCTCCCGCGCTACGTTCCCTTGCTACTTCATTAAAGAACAGAGCGTCATTAACCATTGTTACACCGAAATTGATCTGAAGATTTTCCGTCAGTACCTCGCTCCCGCGCTTGGTGTAACTCACCGCTTTGTCGGTACTGAACCCTTTTGTCGCGTTACCGCCCAGTACAACCAGGATATGCGCTACTGGCTGGAAACGCCGACTATCTCCGCAGCGCCCATCGAACTGGTTGAAATTGAGCGGCTGCGTTACCAGGAGATGCCGATATCCGCTTCCCGGGTACGTCAACTGCTGGCGAAAAACGATCTCACGGCTATCGCGCCGCTGGTCCCTGCAGTCACGCTGCATTATTTGCAGAACCTGCTTGAGCACTCCCGCCAGGACGCGGCAGCTCGTCAAAAGCCCCCCGCATGAGAAACAGGTGAAAAATGAAAATAAACCAGCCCGCCGTTGCAGGCACCCTTGAGTCTGGGGATGTGATGATACGCATCGCCCCACTCGATACGCAGGATATCGACCTGCAAATCAATAGCAGCGTTGAGAAACAGTTTGGCGATGCAATTCGCACCACCATTCTGGACGTTCTCGCCCGCTACAACGTGCGCGGCGTACAGCTGAATGTCGATGACAAAGGCGCACTGGACTGCATTTTACATGCACGACTGGAAGCCCTGCTGGCACGCGCCAGCGGTATCCCGGCTCTGCCATGGGAGGATTGCCAATGATTTCCGCTTCGCTGCAACAACGTAAAACTCGCACCCGCCGCAGCATGTTGTTTGTGCCTGGTGCCAATGCCGCGATGGTCAGCAACTCCTTCATCTACCCGGCTGATGCCCTGATGTTTGACCTCGAAGACTCCGTGGCATTACGTGAAAAAGACACCGCCCGCCGCATGGTTTATCACGCGCTGCAACATCCGCTGTATCGCGATATTGAAACCATTGTGCGTGTCAACGCGCTGGATTCCGAATGGGGTGTTAACGACCTGGAAGCCGTCGTTCGCGGTGGTGCGGACGTTGTGCGTCTGCCGAAAACCGATACCGCTCAGGATGTTCTGGATATTGAAAAAGAGATCCTGCGTATAGAAAAAGCCTGTGGTCGTGAACCCGGCAGCACCGGCCTGCTGGCGGCGATTGAATCTCCGCTGGGCATTACCCGCGCAGTGGAAATCGCTCACGCTTCCGAGCGTTTGATCGGTATCGCCCTCGGTGCAGAAGACTATGTGCGCAACCTGCGTACAGAACGCTCCCCGGAAGGAACTGAACTGCTGTTCGCACGCTGTTCCATTTTGCAGGCCGCGCGCTCTGCGGGTATTCAGGCGTTCGATACCGTCTATTCCGACGCTAACAACGAAGCCGGATTCCTGCAAGAAGCCGCCCACATCAAACAGCTGGGCTTTGACGGCAAATCGCTGATCAACCCGCGTCAGATTGATCTGCTGCACAACCTCTACGCACCGACCCAGAAAGAAGTGGATCACGCCCACCGCGTCGTAGAAGCCGCTGAAGCCGCCGCTCGCGAAGGCCTCGGCGTGGTTTCCCTGAACGGCAAGATGGTGGACGGTCCGGTTATCGATCGCGCCCGTCTGGTGCTCTCCCGTGCAGAACTTTCCGGCATCCGCGAAGAATAAGGCAATCAAAATGACGCAGAAAATTGAACAATCTCAACGACAAGAACGGGTAGCGGCCTGGAATCGTCGCACTGAATGCGATCTTGCCGCTTTCCAGAACTCACCAAAGCAAACCTACCAGGCTGAAAAAGCGCGCGATCGCAAACTGTGCGCCAACCTGGAAGAAGCGATTCGTCGCTCAGGTTTACAGGACGGCATGACGGTTTCCTTCCATCACGCTTTCCGTGGCGGTGACCTGACCGTCAATATGGTGATGGACGTCATCGCGAAGATGGGCTTTAAAAACCTGACCCTGGCGTCCAGCTCCCTGAGTGATTGCCATGCGCCGCTGGTAGAACACATTCGCCAGGGCGTGGTTACCCGCATTTATACCTCTGGCCTACGCGGTCCACTGGCGGAAGAGATCTCCCGTGGTCTGCTGGCGGAACCGGTGCAGATCCACTCTCACGGCGGTCGTGTGCATCTGGTACAGAGCGGCGAACTGAATATCGACGTGGCTTTCCTCGGCGTCCCGTCCTGTGATGAATTCGGTAATGCCAACGGCTACACCGGTAAAGCCTGCTGCGGCTCCCTCGGCTATGCAATGGTTGATGCCGACAACGCAAAACAGGTCGTGATGCTTACCGAAGAACTGCTGCCTTATCCGCATAATCCGGCAAGCATTGAGCAAGATCAGGTTGATTTGATCGTCAAAGTTAATCGCGTTGGCGATGCTGCAAAAATCGGCGCTGGTACTACCCGTATGACCACTAACCCGCGCGAACTGCTTATTGCCCGTAGCGCTGCGGATGTGATTGTCAACTCTGGCTACTTCAAAGAAGGTTTCTCCATGCAAACCGGCACCGGCGGCGCTTCGCTGGCGGTAACCCGTTTCCTGGAAGACAAAATGCGTAGCCGCGATATTCGCGCCGACTTCGCCCTCGGCGGTATTACCGCGACGATGGTTGATCTGCACGAAAAAGGTCTGATCCGCAAACTGCTGGATGTGCAGAGCTTTGACAGCCATGCTGCGCAATCGCTGGCCCGTAACCCCAATCACATCGAAATCAGCGCCAACCAGTACGCTAACTGGGGTTCGAAAGGCGCATCGGTTGATCGTCTCGACGTGGTGGTACTGAGCGCGCTGGAAATTGACAGGCAGTTCAACGTTAACGTGCTGACCGGTTCTGACGGCGTACTGCGTGGCGCTTCCGGTGGTCACTGCGATACCGCGATTGCCTCTGCGCTTTCCATCATCGTCGCGCCACTGGTACGCGGTCGTATTCCGACTCTGGTGGATAACGTGCTGACCTGCATCACCCCGGGCTCCAGTGTCGATATTCTGGTCACAGACCACGGTATCGCAGTTAACCCGGCACGTCCGGAACTAGCAGAACGTCTGCAGGAAGCGGGCATTAAAGTGGTTTCCATTGAGTGGCTGCGCGAACGTGCGCGTCTGCTGACCGGTGAACCACAGCCGATTGAATTCACCGACCGCGTCGTTGCCGTTGTGCGTTACCGCGATGGCTCGGTGATCGATGTTGTGCATCAGGTGAAGGAATAAGCCATGCACCTGCTTCCTGAACTCGCCAGCCACCATGCGGTGTCAATTCCCGAGCTGCTCGTCAGCCGGGATGAAAGGCAAGCACGGCAACACGCCTGGCTCAAGCACCATCCTGTTCCACTGGTCTCCTTTACCGTGGTTGCGCCTGGGCCGATTAAAGACAGCGAGGTCACACGCCGAATTTTTAATCATCGCGTGACAGCCTTGCGTGCCTTAGCCACAAAGCAGGGCTGGCAAATTCAGGAGCAGGCTGCACTGGTTTCCGCCAGCGGGCCGGAGGGCATGTTGAGCATTGCCGCCCCGGCTCGCGACCTCAAGCTCGCCACCATTGAGCTTGAACATAGTCATCCTCTCGGGCGGTTATGGGATATCGATGTCCTGACGCCCGAAGGCGAAATTCTCTCCCGCCGCGACTATTCACTGCGCCTCGCCGCTGCCTGTTGTGCGAGCAAAGCGCAGCCGTCTGCGCGCGTGGAAAAACCCATCAACTGACCGATTTACTCAACCGCATGGAGGCACTGCTGAACGATGTCGATGCCTGCAACGTCAACTAAAACCACAAAGCTTGCGACGTCATTAATCGATGAGTACGCCCTGCTGGGCTGGCGCGCCATGCTGACTGAAGTCAATCTGTCACCGAAACCAGGCCTCGTGGATCGCATTAACTGCGGTGCGCACAAAGATATGGCGCTGGAAGATTTCCACCGCAGCGCGCTGGCGATTCAGGGCTGGTTACCCCGTTTCATTGAATTTGGTGCCTGTAGTGCAGAAATGGCACCGGAAGCGGTACTCCACGGATTACGCCCAATTGGTATGGCTTGCGAAGGTGATATGTTCCGCGCCACTGCGGGCGTAAACACGCATAAAGGCAGCATTTTTTCTTTAGGGCTGCTATGTGCGGCAATTGGCCGTTTGCTTCAGCTCAACCAGCCGGTTACGCCAACAACCGTTTGTTCTACGGCGGCAAGTTTCTGCCGTGGCCTGACCGATCGCGAACTGCGTACCAATAATTCACGACTGACGGCAGGTCAACGGTTGTACCAGCAGCTTGGCCTTACCGGCGCACGCGGTGAAGCCGAAGCAGGTTATCCACTGGTGATCAACCACGCCTTGCCGCATTACCTCACTCTGCTGGATCAGGGGTTAGATCCTGAACTGGCATTGCTCGATACCTTGCTCCTACTGATGGCTACCAACGGCGATACCAACGTTGCATCGCGCGGTGGCGAGGGGGGCCTGCGCTGGCTACAGCGCGAGGCGCAAACATTATTGCAAAAAGGGGGCATTCGAACCCCCACCGATCTCGATTATCTCCGGCAGTTCGACAGGGAGTGTATCGAACGAAATCTCAGTCCAGGCGGCAGTGCCGACCTGCTGATCCTTACCTGTTTTTTAGCACAGATTTAATTATTTAAGCACTTGATAAATTTGGAAATATTAATTTTCGGAGAACCCGTATGTCTTTAGCAAAAGATAATATATGGAAACTATTGGCCCCACTGGTGGTGATGGGTGTCATGTTTCTTATCCCTGTCCCCGACGGTATGCCGCCGCAGGCATGGCATTACTTCGCTGTGTTTGTGGCAATGATTGTCGGCATGATCCTCGAGCCAATTCCGGCAACAGCGATCAGTTTTATTGCGGTTACTATTTGCGTTATTGGCAGTAATTACCTGCTCTTTGATGCCAAAGAATTAGCTGACCCAGCGTTTAATGCGCAAAAACAGGCGCTGAAATGGGGCCTGGCTGGTTTTTCCAGCACCACGGTATGGCTGGTATTTGGCGCATTTATTTTTGCATTAGGGTATGAAGTTTCCGGGTTAGGTCGTCGCATTGCCCTTTTCCTGGTGAAATTCATGGACAAACGCACGCTGACGTTGGGTTATGCGATTGTCATTATCGACATTCTGCTGGCACCGTTTACACCGTCCAACACCGCGCGTACCGGGGGTACGGTTTTTCCGGTCATTAAAAACCTGCCGCCGTTGTTTAAATCATTCCCGAACGATCCGTCCGCGCGTCGTATTGGCGGCTATTTGATGTGGATGATGGTCATTAGTACCAGTCTGAGTTCGTCCATGTTTGTCACCGGTGCGGACCAAACGTGCTGGGTCTGGAGTTCGTCAGCAAAATTGCCGGTATCCAGATTAGCTGGTTGCAGTGGTTCCTCTGCTTCCTGCCGGTTGGGGTTATCTTGCTTATCATTGCGCCGTGGCTTTCCTACGTGCTGTACAAACCGGAAATCACACACAGTGAAGAAGTGGCAACCTGGGCGGGTGATGAACTAAAAACCATGGGTGCGCTGACACGCAGAGAGTGGACGCTGATTGGCCTTGTATTGCTCAGCTTAGGTTTGTGGGTATTTGGCAGTGAAGTCATTAATGCTACTGCGGTTGGTCTGCTGGCAGTTTCGCTAATGCTGGCTCTGCACGTTGTGCCGTGGAAAGACATTACCCGCTATAACAGCGCATGGAACACGCTGGTCAACCTGGCAACTCTGGTTGTGATGGCTAACGGCCTGACTCGTTCTGGTTTTATTGACTGGTTCGCCGGTACCATGAGTACGCACCTGGAAGGATTCTCACCAAACGCAACGGTGATTGTACTGGTTCTGGTGTTCTACTTTGCACACTACCTGTTTGCCAGCCTGTCTGCGCACACCGCAACCATGCTGCCGGTTATTCTGGCCGTCGGTAAAGGTATTCCGGGCGTACCAATGGAACAACTGTGTATCCTGCTGGTGCTGTCTATCGGTATCATGGGCTGTCTGACGCCGTATGCAACCGGTCCTGGGGTGATTATTTACGGCTGTGGCTATGTGAAATCAAAAGATTACTGGCGTCTTGGCGCAATCTTCGGGGTGATTTACATCTCTATGTTGCTGTTGGTTGGCTGGCCGATTCTCGCCATGTGGAACTAATACGTTCGCCAAACGCTGAATAAATCATCACGCCCGCCAGGTAAGCCCACCTGGCGGGCTTTTTTATGATTTAATAGATAGTATTCAGTGTATGTATGAGTTCCACACCCATTATGAAAGCATTCTGCCGTAACGCCGCGTTGCTCGCGGTTTCTCTGCTTCCCTTATCTTCTGCCAACGCCGTAGCGTTGCAGGCAAAACAGTATGGCGATTTTGATCGCTATGTCCTGGCCCTCTCCTGGCAAACCGGATTTTGCCAGAGTCAACACGATCGAAATCGTAACGAACGAGATGAATGTCGCCTGCAAACCGAAACGACCAACAAAACTGATTTTCTGACCGTACATGGTCTGTGGCCAGGATTGCCTAAATCGGTTGCTGCCCGTGGTGTTGATGAACGCCGCTGGATGCGCTTCGGTTGCGCTACTCGCCCAATCCCGAATCTACCAGAAGCACGCGCCAGCCGAATGTGTTCATCGCCGGAAACCGGGTTATCACTGGAAACGGCCGCTAAACTAAGTGAAGTCATGCCAGGAGCTGGCGGACGTTCCTGCCTGGAACGCTACGAATATGCCAAACACGGTGCCTGCTTTGGTTTTGATCCGGACGCATACTTCGGTACGATGGTACGCCTGAATCAAGAAATTAAAGAGAGCGAAGCCGGAAAATTCCTTGCGGATAATTACGGTAAAACAGTGAGCCGCCGTGACTTTGACGCCGCCTTTGCCAAAAGCTGGGGAAAAGAGAACGTGAAAGCAGTTAAGCTAACGTGCCAGGGTAACCCTGCGTATTTGACTGAAATTCAGATCTCGATCAAAGCTGACGCCATCAACGCTCCGCTTTCTGCAAACTCATTCTTGCCACAACCTCACCCAGGTAACTGTGGCAAAACCTTTGTGATTGATAAAGCGGGTTATTAATCCTCTGATTTACAAAACACGCTAATTCGTCTTCCATAACCATGCCGATTAAGAATTATACATAATGCGCTGCATTGAGGAATTCCCTGAATGTGACGCAAATCACTTCAAAGAGTGAGCAACAGTCAGTATCATCATGTGAGTTAAACCCTCGCCGCCTGACGGTGAGGGTTTTCTTTTGGGTATGTTTATCTGCGACACTCGCAGTACCGACGACATGGAGTAAAAATGTCCAGACCAACTATCATCATTAACGACCTGGATGCCGAACGCATCGATATTCTGCTGGAGCAACCCGCCTATGCTGGTTTGCCAATCGCCGACGCGTTAAACGCAGAGTTGGATCGCGCCCAAATGTGTTCGCCAGAAGAGATGCCACACGACGTGGTGACAATGAACAGCCGGGTTAAATTCCGCAATCTTAGCGATGGCGAAGTGCGTGTGCGCACGCTGGTGTATCCGGCAAAAATGACCGATAGCAATACTCAGCTTTCCGTTATGGCTCCGGTAGGTGCCGCACTGCTGGGGCTGCGCGTTGGCGATTCCATTCACTGGGAACTTCCGGGCGGCGTTGCAACCCACCTTGAAGTGCTGGAACTCGAATACCAGCCAGAAGCTGCTGGCGACTACCTGCTTTAATCCCATCTGCACAAGCGATAACTCGCTTTGCCCAGAGGATGCACTCGCATCCTCTTTACGCAAAATCAGCAATTTTTCCTGGTTCTCACTGTTCACTTTTGCTGCAAAATTATTCCGTTTCGTTTGTGGGAATAACCATGGCAGAAGCATTTTACATCCTGATAGGATTTCTGATTATGGCGGCGATTATCGTCATGGCTGTCCTTTACCTCGAAAACCACTCCTGACGATCATATTGTTCCCCCCGGCATCGCATTCACCAGACCTGAAACCGCCTTCTGCGCCGCCTCTGCGCTTTGTGCACCGGGTACCAGAATCACCTTACGGCACTCCTCTTCACGTTTTTCGAAAATCTCATATCCCCGGGCGGCCTCTTCAAACGGCATATAGTGGGTAACAATTTCTTCTGGTTTCAGTAATCCTTTCTCAATTAACGGTAATAATTCTCCCAGCCATGCGTGAACGTGGGTCTGTCCCATTTTAAACGTCAACCCTTTATCAAAGGCGTCGCCAAACAGGAAACCGTGAATAAATCCAGCGTAGACGCCCGGTACGCTAACAATGCCGCCACGCCTGACCGCCGCAATACACTGGCGCAACGCTTTACCGCTGCTGCCCTCCAGTTTCAGGTTAGTCAGCACCGTTTCCGTGGTGCTGCCTTTCGCTTCAAAACCGACGGCGTCTATTACTGCATCCACGCCCCGGTGACCTGCCGTTTGTTCAATAATTGACTGTGCCGGATCGCTATCTTCATCGAAATTAATCGGGATCGCGCCGTAGCGGTCAGCGGCGAAACGCAAGCGGTAGGGATGATGATCAACAACAAAAATCTGTTCCGCACCGAGCAACCGTGCACAGGCGATTGTCAACAATCCCACAGGACCAGCACCATAGACTGCAACGCTTGAACCTTGTTGGATCTGCACATTTTTTGCTGCCTGCCATGCCGTTGGCAGAATATCAGAAAGGAAAAGGGCTTTATCATCTGAAAGCAAAGGCGGTACTTTAAACGGCCCCACATTCCCTTTCGGGACGCGGACATATTCCGCCTGCCCGCCAGGAACGCCACCATACAGGTGACTATAACCAAACAATGCCGCGGGAGCAGGTATCTGTTTTTTATTGAGCGCAGCGCCTTTACCCGCATTGGTATTTTCGCAGGCGGCATATTGCTGTAATCGACAGAAAAAACAGTCGCCACAAGCAATGACGAACGGAATTACCACCCGGTCGCCTTTTTGCAAATTTTTTACGTCCTTCCCGGTTTCAACGACTTCCCCCATAAATTCATGACCAAAAATATCGCCATGTTTAACCTGGGGTATTTTGCCTCGATAAAGATGGAGGTCAGAGCCACAGATCGCCGTTACCGTAATACGCAGAATAATATCATCTGCCTGTTCAATGCCCGGATCGGGAACATTTTCTACCTGAACGTGATGTGGGCCGTGATAAGTCAATGCTTTCATGCAACCTCCAGAGACAGTTCAAAAAAGAGTCAGTCTTTAAGGGTAGCTATCACAGCGGGAAAACGGGCGGTACCGCAGGTTTTGGGAGAATTCCTAGTGTTCAGTGAGAATATATTAATCACAGAAACCGTTCGTAAGGAAAAAGAACCAGACAAATATCAGGGATAAATATTATAATCATGGAGAATGATTTGTTCATGATTAACAGGGAGAAAGGGTTATGTATAAGGCAATCATTATGCCAGTTGATGTATTTGAAATGGAATTGAGCGACAAAGCTGTTCGCCACGCTGAATTCCTCGCCCAGGATGACGGAGTTATTCATCTACTTCACGTACTACCCGGGTCAGCCAGCCTGAGCCTGCACCGTTTTGCCGCTGATGTGCGTCGTTTTGAAGAGCATCTGCAACATGAAGCAGAAGAACGTCTGCAAACGATGGTCAGCCACTTCACCATCGATCCTTCCCGCATTAAACAACATGTCCGTTTTGGTAGCGTGCGGGATGAAGTCAATGAGTTGGCAGAAGAACTGGGGGCTGATGTTGTAGTTATCGGTTCTCGCAACCCATCGATTTCGACCCATCTGTTAGGTTCTAACGCCTCGAGCGTGATCCGCCACGCCAATCTGCCTGTACTGGTCGTTCGCTAACAGATAAAAGTATTTATGCCGCCCTGCCTGGAACATCCCGGCAGGGCTTTTTAATGCCATAAAAAAGCCGCCAGGTTTGACCCCGGCGGCTAAGCAATTGCAGGTGAATCTTACTTCTTCTTATGCAGTTTTGGTGCGAATCAGGTAGTCAAAAGCACTCAGAGAGGCTTTGGCACCTTCGCCAGTGGCGATGATGATCTGCTTGTACGGAACCGTCGTACAGTCACCCGCTGCGAACACGCCTTTGACGTTGGTTTCACATTTCGCATCAATGATAATCTCGCCCATGCGGTTACGTTCGACTGCGCCTTCCAGCCAGTTGGTGTTCGGCAGCAGACCAATCTGGACAAAAATACCGGCCAGTTCGATGTTGTGAATATTGCCGCTGACACGATCTCGATATTCCAGACCAACGACTTTGCTGCCGTCGCCTTTCACTTCCGTGGTTTGCGCATTCAGAATAATGTCGACGTTTTTCAGGCTGCGCAGTTTGTCCTGCAGAACCTGGTCGGCTTTCATTTCTGGCGCAAATTCCAGCAGCGTTACGTGCTCAACGATACCCGCCAGGTCGATTGCCGCTTCCACGCCGGAGTTACCGCCGCCGATAACCGCTACGCGTTTGCCTTTAAACAGCGGGCCGTCGCAGTGCGGGCAGTAGGTCACGCCTTTAGTGCGATACTGATCTTCGCCCGGAACGTTCATGTTGCGCCATTTTGCACCCGTCGCCACGATAATGCTGCGTGCTTTCAGTACCGCGCCAGAAGCTGTTTCAATCTGGTGTAGACCACCTTCAACCGCTGCCGGGATCAGTTTGCTGGCGCTCTGGCTGTCGATCACATCAACGTCGTATTCATCAACGTGAACTTTCAGTGCGCCTGCCAACTTCTGCCCTTCAGTCTTCGGTACAGAAATGTAGTTTTCGATATCAACGGTATCGAGGATCTGACCACCAAAACGTTCGCCCATCAGACCGGTACGGATGCCTTTACGTGCGGAGTAAATTGCTGCCGCTGCACCCGCCGGGCCGGAACCAACGATTAATACGTCATAAGCATCACGCTTGTTCAGCTCTTCTGCCGCACGATTTTCCGCGCCAGTATCAATTTTGGCAACGATTTCAGTCAACGTCATGCGGCCCTGACCAAACTCTTTCCCGTTTACGAACACTGCCGGAACGCCCATCACGTTGCGATCGGTGATTTCGTTCTGGAAGGTGCCGCCGTCAATTGCAGTGTGCTTGATGCGCGGGTTCAATACGCTCATCAGGTTCAGCGCCTGCACCACGTCCGGGCAGTTATGGCAAGAGAGCGAGTAATAGGTTTCGAATTCAAAATCACCGTCAATATGGCGAATCTGCTCCAGCAGAGACTGCGCTTCTTTCGACGGATGACCACCGGTCCACAGCAACGCCAGTACCAGCGAGGTGAACTCGTGGCCCAGCGGGGAGCCTGCAAAACGTGGTCCCTGGTTGGAACCTGGGTTGGTGATCAGGAAAGACGGCTTACGCACTGGCAAGCTGTTATCTTCTTTAAAGGTGACTTTGTCTGACAGTTCTGCGATTTCAGCCAACAGTTCCTTGATTTCTGCCGATTTAGCGCTGTCATCCAGCGTGGCAATTAACTCAACAGGCTTGGTCAATTTCTCAAGGTAAGCCTTGAGTTGAGTTTTCATATTTGTGTCGAGCATGTTTATCTCCTGGGCTTTAAACATCATCATGCAAGCGGCCTCTGCGGCTACCTGGATGCAGCTTGCATCATGGTGCGGGGAAGAAAATCGGGTGCCGCAGCACCCGAAGAATTAGGTGAATTTCCGAAGTATTTCGCGTCAGAGCAAGGCGACTAGCCTGTGAATCCCCGGGAGCTTACACAAGTAAGTGACCGGGGTGAGCGGGCGACGCCAACGCCGCTATGGCGTGAAAGACGAAGGAAATTTAGATTTTACCAACCAGGTCCAGAGACGGAGCCAGAGTTGCTTCACCTTCTTTCCATTTAGCCGGGCAAACTTCACCTGGGTGAGAAGCTACGTACTGAGCTGCTTTGATTTTACGCAGCAGATCAGACGCGTCACGGCCAATGCCTTCAGCGGTAACTTCGATTGCCTGGATGATACCCTGCGGGTCAACAACGAAGGTCGCACGGTCAGCCAGACCTTCATCTTCACGCATGTTGTCGAAGTTACGGGTCAGGGCGCCAGTCGGGTCGCCGATCATCGCATATTTGATTTTAGCGATGGTTTCAGAGCTGCTGTGCCATGCTTTGTGGGTGAAGTGAGTATCGGTAGATACTGCGTATACGTCTACGCCCAGTTTCTGCAGTTCTTCGTAGTGGTCAGCAACGTCACCCAGTTCGGTCGGGCATACGAAAGTAAAGTCAGCCGGGTAGAAGAAGAAGACGCTCCAGCGGCCTTCGGTATCTTTTTCGGTGATTTCGATGAATTCGCCGTTTTTGAATGCCTGGTTTTTAAAAGGTTTAATTTTGGTGTTAATCAAGGACATCTATACTTCCTCCGTGTTTTCGATGAGATGTAAGGTAACCAATTTTTGCCGATTCGGCTAATGCGTTTCCATTATCAAATCGATAAGTTTTACCTTACAACCTTCGTAAGACAACTTTGTGAACTTTGCACCGCCAGCGGCGATAAAAAGTAAAATGGCCCCCTTTCCAGGTGACCGTGTAATCTGAACTACCCTTTGGTATCTTCAGCGCCTGCCTGCAGGCTGAGGTGTTGCCCTTACAAATGCAACAACGACATGGATTACAACACCCTCATAAACAAAGGGCAATCACCTGATCTAAGCTCTTACCTATGACAGTGATAGGTTATGCCTTTTACTCGACTTTTGCACTGACTGAAAAGAACAAATTAATGTTAAAAAAGATACTTTTACTGGCTCTGCTTCCTGCAATCGCCTTCGCAGAGGAACTTCCTTCCCCAGTAAAAGCGATTGAAAAACAGGGCATTACAATCATCAAAACGTTCGATGCCCCCGGAGGAATGAAAGGTTATCTCGGAAAGTATCAGGATATGGGCGTCACCATCTACCTGACTCCCGATGGTAAGCACGCTATCTCTGGTTACATGTACAACGAGAAAGGTGAAAACCTGAGTAACACACTTATCGAAAAAGAAATTTACGCACCAGCCGGACGCGAAATGTGGCAACGGATGGAACAATCCCACTGGCTCCTCGACGGTAAAAAAGATGCGCCGGTCATTGTCTACGTCTTCTCCGATCCGTTCTGCCCATATTGTAAACAGTTCTGGCAGCAGGCGCGCCCGTGGGTAGATTCTGGCAAAGTGCAATTAAGAACATTGTTGGTTGGGGTTATCAAGCCAGAAAGCCCGGCGACAGCAGCGGCAATTCTTGCCTCCAAAGATCCCGCAAAAACCTGGCAACAATATGAAGCCTCTGGTTGCAAGCTTAAGCTAAACGTGCCTGCAAACGTAAGTACAGAGCAAATGAAAGTGTTAAGTGACAATGAGAAACTGATGGACGATCTGGGGGCAAATGTCACGCCGGCTATCTATTACATGAGTAAGGAAAATACGCTGCAACAGGCCGTGGGGTTGCCCGATCAGAAAACGCTTAATATCATTATGGGAAATAAATAAAAGGTAATTCATGGATGGTTGAACTATATCCCTGCTTTTCAACCATCCTAAAAAAGCATGAATTTCTCGCTCTACCCTAAGTGGCTGTGCTATTTTAGAAAAACTTAATCCTGAGTTAAGCAAAAAAACATAATCAATAAAAATACATACGCAAAAAACATTGATTAAGTGAATATACCATGGAAGAAAAATATAAACCGGAGTAGTGTATGGCCAATCTCTACGACTTGAAAAAGTTCGACTTAAATCTTCTTGTCATATTTGAGTGTATTTACCAGCATTTAAGCATTAGCAAAGCTGCTGAATCACTATATATCACCCCATCAGCCGTGAGCCAGTCGTTACAACGCTTACGTGCGCAATTTAATGACCCTTTATTCATTCGCTCAGGAAAAGGTATCGCGCCGACGACAACAGGGTTGAATCTGCATCACCATCTTGAGAAAAACCTCAAAGGCCTTGAACAAACAATTAATATAGTCAATAAGTCCGAACTAAAGAAAAACTTTATTATCTACGGCCCTCAGCTCATTTCTTGCTCTAATAATAGTATGCTGATCCGCTGCCTACGGCAAGATGCCTCTGTCGAGATTGAGTGCCATGATATCCTCATGTCAGCAGAGAATGCTGAAGAACTGTTGGTTCACCGCAAAGCCGATCTGGTGATCACCCAAATGCCAGTGATCAGCCGTTCCGTCATTTGCATGCCATTGCATACAATTCGCAATACTCTAATTTGTAGTAATAAGCATCCGCGAATTACTGACAATAGCACTTATGAACAAATTATGGCAGAAGAGTTCACCCAATTAATAGCCAAATCAGCAGGAGTTGATGATATTCAAATGGAAATAGACGAGAAGTTTATGAATCGCAAAATTTCATTTCGTGGTTCCTCTTTGCTGACAATAATTAATAGCATTGCAGTTACAGATTTACTGGAAATAGTCCCCTATGAACTTTATAACTACCACCGTGACTTTCTTAATTTAAAAGAGATAAAACTAGAACATCCGTTACCTTCAATAAAGCTTTACATTTCCTATAATAAATCTTCTTTAAATAATTTGGTGTTCTCCCGATTTATTGACCGTCTAAATGAGAGTTTTTGATATATAACTATAGACAGCTACTATAACTTTCATCTATTTATTCACAGCGCGAATGAAAAATAAAACACTCTGCTTTACAGTGTTTACTTTATAATTAACAGTCTTATCTCACTGTTCACCCTGTAACGTTCAGAGAGCGTCTTCAGATGTCTATTTATAAAATTCCTCTTCCGCTCAATATTCTGGAAGCTGCACGAGAGCGTATTACCTAGACACTCAACACCCTACCCCGCGTTTGTGTCTCATTTTCTGGCGGCAAAGACTCTGGTTTAATGCTGCATCTGACAGCCGAACTTGCCCGACAAATGGGCAAAAAAATCTGCGTTTTGTTTATCAACTGGGAGGCGCAATGAATCGCCACGGATAATCTAGACACTTCCGAGCCGTTGATAATACTGGTTTTCATATTCTGTCGGTGACATCT